>CAVLCI010000039.1:0-12494 GCA_963661415.1 Bifidobacteriaceae bacterium
CTAATCTGATAATTCTTTTTCTAAAGCTTGTTTTAAAGCTTCAAATTTTTCTTTTCTTTCATCTGTAACGATAGGATATTGTGGATCCATATCTTTTAAAGTATGTAGAATGATTTCAGAAACGACATATCGCATATACCATTTGTTATCTGCCGGAACAACAAACCAAGGACAATGTTTTGTTGCGGTTGCGTTGATTGCATCTTCAAATGCTTCTTGGTATGCATCCCAATACTTTCTTTCTTCTACATCACCACTAGAAAACTTCCAATTCTTTTCTGGTTCTTCAATGCGTGCAAGAAATCGTTTTGCTTGTTCTTTTTTGGAAACATTCAAGAAGATCTTAATGATACGAATATTATTGTTATAAAGATATTCTTCGAAATTACAGATTTCTTGATATCTATTTTTGATGATATTCTTTGTTTTGATGCGATCTGCATGTGGTTGTGTTTTATATAATTCTTTGACTTTTCCAATTAATACATCTTCGTAATGAGAACGATTGAAGATTGCGATTTCTCCTTTTGCGGGTAATTTTTGTGCGATTCTCCAAAGATAATCATGTGCTAGTTCTATAGAAGAAGGAGATTTAAATGCGGCTTCATACACACCATGTGGTGATAAACATTGTAATACATGCGCAATCGTTC
The DNA here is from genome assembly GCA_963661415.1 of Bifidobacteriaceae bacterium. Taxonomy (GTDB): domain Bacteria; phylum Bacillota_I; class Bacilli_A; order Erysipelotrichales; family Erysipelotrichaceae; genus Bulleidia. The sequence continues at coordinate 654 of CAVLCI010000039.1, forward strand.
CATCTTTTCCGGCTGCGTCCATTGCTTGGAATACAATGATTAATCCTTCTTTCTTTTCTGCATATAATTTTTGTTGGAGTTCATCTAGTTTTGTTTCGTTTTTTAAGATTTCTTTTTCTGCATCTTTTTTTGATTTGCAGAGGGTCGTTTCATTTGTGGATACTTTGTCGATATGAAACTTTTCTTTTCCATTATACAAATAGTGTTTAAACATAATCAGTCCTCTCTTATCAAATATACTAACATGAAATATAATATAGGTATCTAGAAATACTAAAGATTAATCATTAAAAAATGGAGGACATTTTATGAAACAACATCGTATTGCGGTGAGTTGTGGTGAAGGTTTTGCATCAGGATATTTAGCTGGACATTTGAATATCTTTGCCGCAAAAGAAGGAATCTCAGATAAAGTCATCTTCACAAGAATTCCATATCCTGATTTATATGCACATCAAGATGAGTTTGATATGGCGATGATATTACCTCATATTGAGTGGAAAGCAAAAGAAGATAAGAAGGAATACAAGATTCCGCTATATATTATTCCTTTTAAAGTTGCGATAAAACCGCGTGCTTCCGATTTTGTTCAGGATTGTGCAGATATTATGGCGTTAGCACGTGAAAGAGGACATGGTGGTTTGATTTATTTCCCAGGTGAAGAAAGAACACAAAGCGTTACACGTTTATGTTCACATGCGCAATGGGTTGCAGAACATATGCCACCACTGAAAAAGTAGTATCTTAATTTTCAAATAGTGATAAGAATTTCTTTGAGGCAATATTTAAATATTCTTTATCTCGATAATAAAAATTTAAATCTCTGATAGCTAATGGATCATCTAATATAAAATATAATACTTCTGGATGATCTGTATCAATTTCTTGTGGGATGATATTAACGGTTCCATCACGGATGATAGAATATCCATATCCATGTTTTGTCATAAAATATTCTGTAATCATTTGATCTACATACATCTCATAGTTTGCTTCCGTATGGTAATGTTGGAAGATAGATAGACTTCTAGAATAAAGATCACTATCAGGACGTAATGAAATATAAGGAAGATTCTCAAATTCTTTGAGATTGATTCCTTTTCTTTTTGTATTGCGATGTTCATTGTGAATGATTTGTTGTGCAGTAAAGGCAATTCTTTTGTGTTTTTTACAAATATCCCAATGAGATGGAACAGCTAGTATTAAATGTTCATGATGGACAAATGTACATTGCATATTTTCAAAACCTTTGTGATTGGTCGTTAAGACAAGATCTAAATTTCCATTCTTTAGATTTTCTAATAATGCGTCATTGTTTGTGTGCTCAAACATATTAATTTTGATGTTTTGATACTGTTCTTTAAATGACTTTGTTAAGTATGGAATGGTCCAACAACAATAATATGTCATAGAACCAATGGAAAAAGAACCACTTTGTAAGTCGTTGTGTTCTTTGAAATGATTGCTGATATCTTCTTCGATATGGGCAATTTTTTTCATTTGAGAAAGGTAATATTCACACGCACTTGTAGGTTTGATGGGGGTTGTAGAACGATCAAATAATTGTACTTCTAATTCTTTCTCAATGTTATTGATCGCCATACTTAATGCGGGTTGAGATATATACAATGCTTTTGCGGCTTTGGAAAAACTACCGTATTGGTAAACCGCTTCCACATATTTACTTTGTGTACTCATAAATCCTCCTATAAATAAATGCTTATACAATTCATAAATATAATATATTTGTACTTATGAGATTACAAGCATAAACTCTTACTATCAGTTGAAAGAAACTGAAGAAAATCTATGGTAAGGGGGAAAATATCATGAAAGAATTTAGTAAAGTATCAAGAAGTTTATTAGCTTCACTTATGTTAACAACAGTATTAACAGGATGTTCATCATCTTCTAGTACAGCTTCTACAACAAGTGCATCTGGAGAAGTAATTAATGTTGCCGTTGGTAATAGTATGGCACCATTTGGTTATTTAGATGCAGATGGAAATTTAATTGGTTATGACGTAGATGTATTAAAGGCAGTGGATGAATATTTGGATGATTATACATTTAATCTTTCCGCAATGGATTTCTCTACTTGCGTTGTGTCTATTGACTCTGGTGCAGCTGATATGGTTTCACACCAATTGGTAAAGAGTGAAGAAAGAAAAGAAAAATATATCTTCCCAGATCAATATTATTGTTTATCACCAATGAGATTAGTTGTGAAAAAAGGAAGTAACATTAAATCTCTAGAAGATATGGCTGGTAAATCTTTGTATATGAATCCTGCTTCTTATGAATATGGATTATTAACTGCATACAATGAAGAACATCCTGGTAAGGAAATCGTTATCAATGCAGTCAGTGATATGACAACTGCAGATTGTTATAAAGCTGTCGCTAATGGAACAGTTGATGCAGAATTAACATATCAATCTACATATGAATCTATCGTAGAAGAAATTGGATTAGCAGATCAATTAGAAACAACAGAAGTTGTTCTTGTAGAAGATACATATCAAATGATTTCTAAAGATAAACCAGAATTAGCCGAAAGAGTTTCTGAAGCTCTAAAAAGTTTAAAAGAAGATGGAACTTTAGGTGAAATTTCTGAAAAATGGTTTGGTTCTGATTATTTCGCAGAATATGAAGATATGATTTCAATCGATGTAGAGTGAGGTGTCTTATATGACATATCACTTTGAAAATATACCGTCCTTGATTTTGAGTATTTTAAGTGCTTTTCCAATTACCTTAGAAATATTATTGATATCTTTATTGATATCTTTACTTCTAGGGTTATTGGTAGCATGTTGCTCACTAAGTAAAAATAAGATTTTAAACAAAATTGCATCTGGGTGGATTTCTTTGATGAGAGGAATTCCAACACTTGTTATGATGTTTCTATTATTCTTAGGTTTACCACAATTTTTAACGAATATTGGAATATCAATTTCAACAACAAATAAACTACCTTATATTATTGCGACATTATCTTTAACAGCGTCTAGTAATATGGCTGAAATGATGCGTGCATCTTATTTGGCAGTGGATAAGGGACAAAGTGAAGCTGCATATTCGATTGGCATGGATGGTTTTACAGCTTTAAGAAGAATTGTTTTTCCTCAAGCATTTGGTATTGCGATACCAATGTTTGGGAATAACATTGTGAATTTATTTAAAGAAACATCATTAGGTTTTACGATTGGTGTTGTTGATCTTTTAGGAAAGGCACGTGCAATTTCCAATGCTTCCTTTGGAGCAAATAAGTTAGAAGTTTATATTGCGTCTGGTTTGATTTTCTGGGGTGTATGTGTTGTTTTAGAACAAGCTTCTAAGTTATTAGAAAAGATGTATACAAAAGGTAGAAAGAAAGCAACAAGTTAGGAGGTTATTATGGATTTTGAATTTATGAAAGATGCATTTCCTCAAATTGTTGCGGCAGTTCCTGTAACGTTATTGATGGCATTTGCTTCCGCAATACTTGGGTGGATATTAGGACTATTAGTAGGACTTGTAAGAAGAAATCGCGTTCCTGTACTCTCACAAATATTTGGTGTAATTGTATCGTTTATGAGAAGTGTACCAATGGTAATCTTGTTATATATTTCTTATTATGTAATGCCTGATTTGATCAATCAATATGGTTCTAATATTGGGCTTTCTATTAATGTAAGTGCGATACCAGCAGTTGTATATGCGATATTTGCGTTACTATTGAATCAGGCAGCATATTCTTCAGAAGTATTTCGTAGTGCTGTATCTGCAGTTGATGAAGGACAAAGAGAGGCAGCATTATCTGTTGGTATGACAGAATTTCAGTGTTATCGCAGAATTGTATTTCCACAAGCATTAGCGATTGCATTACCAAATTTAAGTGGTTTGTTTGTAATGTTATTAAAAGATACATCTCTTGCATATTATGTTGGTGTATATGAGATTACAGCTACAGCGAATTTATTATCAATGCCAAAATTGAATTTTATTGAAGCTTATATTATGACAACTGTTATTTATGAAGTGTTAAGTATTATTTTCAATAAAGTATTTGCGTTAGAAGAAAATCATTTAAAGAAGTTTCGTGGAAAGTTAGTGGCTTAAAGAGGTTTGTTTATGGAATATATGGTTGAATTAAAAGATATTGAAAAATCCTTTGGAGATAATCATGTTTTAAAAGGTGTTTCTACTGGTATCAAAAAAGGTGAAGTCGTCGTTATTCTAGGACCTAGTGGTTCAGGAAAAACAACATTACTAAGAACGATTAATTTTCTAGACGCTGCAGATAATGGAAGTATTTCTGTTGGTGGTTTTACAGTAGATGCAAAGAAACATACAAAAGCACAAGTTTTAGAATTGCGTAGAAAAACGGCAATGGTATTTCAAAACTATAACCTATTCGCAAATAAAACAGTTTTAGAAAATGTAATGGAAGGTTTGGTGACCGTTAAGAAATTCAAGAAATCTGAAGCGGAAACAATGAGCCGAGAAATGATTGATAAAGTTGGATTGCAAGGAAAATATGATTCGTATCCTGCACAAATGTCTGGTGGTCAACAACAAAGAGCTGGTATTGCGCGTGCATTGATCTTAGATCCTGATGTTATCTTATTTGATGAACCAACTTCTGCTTTGGATCCAGAACTTGTAGGAGAAGTATTAAATACTATTAAAGCAGTTGCGGAAACAGGAATTACAATGATCGTTGTAACACATGAGATTGCATTTGCGAAAGAAGTGGCAGATCGTGTGATATTCATGGAAGGTGGTGTCATCGTAGAAGAAGGAAAACCTGAGGATATGTTAAAACATCCAAAGTGTCCACAAACACAAAGATTCCTAGCGAGAATTACAGAAAGTGGTGAAAACCATGAATGAGATCGTTGCGACATTGTTAATATTTGTTGGAATTACGATTTTTACATCAGGTTTTTCAAGAGGAAAAAACGCAACAGGTGCTGTAATCCGTAATTTACTATGTCTAGGATGTGGTATTCTTGGATATTGGTTTTTAGGATATGGATTTACATATTCTAGTGGTGTGGGATTCATTGGCTATTTTGATTTCTTGTCAAAGGGTACATATGGAAATCTATCATTATTATGTATGGGTGCTATATTTTGTGGAATTGTTTCTGCAATCTACGCTAGTAGTATGCATGAAAGATGTAGAATTGCTCCACTTGTTATCTTTTCTTGTGTTTCTTCTGTATTGATCTATCCAATTGTTTGTCATTGGACAATCAATGGATTTTTAAAAGATATGGGGTTTACATCTAATATTTTGATTATTACATGTTTTTATGGAAGTATATTAGGTTTAACTGGATCGTTTATTTTAGGTGAAAGAAAAGATAAATATACTGAAGATGGATTGGTTCGTGCGATCGTTGCGGAAAACCCTGTATTTGGATCGATTGGTGGACTATTGATCATTGTTGGTGCAGCCATGTTATTTGAAACATTCGATACTGTTTTGAATAGTATTTTAGCGATATCAAGTGCTGTTTTATTATGTACTTTTATTTCTGTAGAAAGATATCAATCAATTGATCTATCGTTGATATTAAACGCTGCAATTGCAGGGGGGATTGCTGGAACTTGTGCACAAACAAACATTGTTGCCTTAGTGGTTGGTCTTGTGATTGGTGAATTGATTATCCCATGTGTTGAACTATGTGAGAAAAAATGGAAGATCGATGACGCAACAGGTTTAGCTATCACTTTCTTTATTGGAGGTGTTGTTGGATTGGCATTTGCTTCAAAGAATGTCATTGTTCAAATTGTTGGTATACTTTGCATTGTATGTTTTGTATCTTTGATTTCTTTGATTCTCTGGAAAGAATTGAAACGTTTTGTTGGTTTAAGAGTTACTGAAAGAGAAGAATCTGAAGGAATTGATACGTACGCTAGAGGAATTAACCATGCATATCTAAAATACATGCCAGCAATTAAAGATGGTACATTACAAAAAGCAGAATACACACGTAAACCAGATGTACTACCAGATGAAGATATCGTTTTAAATTCATCTAGTAGCACTGTTCCTTCTACGATTACAAAAGTAGAAATCATTACAAGAAGATCTGCATTTGATCGTTTAAAGAAAGCTTTAGATCAAATTGGGGTATCTGGTATGACAGTGACAGATGTTATGGGCTGTGGTTTACAAAAAGGCGCTGCAGAATATTATCGTGGTATTCCTTTAGAAAGTGTTTTATTGGAGAAAATACGAATTGAAATCGTCATTAGTAAAGTTCCGGTAGATCTTGTTGTAAATACTGCTAGAAAAGCACTTTATACAGGACATATCGGAGATGGAAAAATCTTTATTTATGATGTAAGAGATGCAGTAAAGGTGAGAACTGGTGAAACAGGTTATAATGCTTTACAAGCAGTAGAAGATGTAGAAGATGTTGGTTAAAGAAGAAATGCTTGTCATTTCTTCTTTCATAAGATTTAACTTATAGAACTCATAAAAATAATATATTGGAAGTTATATTTATGTAGAGATAGAATCGTTCTATTCAATAGGGGATATATTATGAAAGTTGTTGTATTTCAAGGAAGACCGAGTGTAGATTACATTACACGAAATGAATTGGTTCAGGAGTGGGAGAAAACATTCCAAGATTTTGGTGTAAAAGATTATGAAATCAAAAATGATTTTGATGCAAATCGAGCGGATACACTCATTGATGATGCAGATGCTGCAATTGGTGTCATGGTCAATGAACAAATATTCTCACAAGATTTTTTTGAGCATCATCCTAATTTAAAATATGTCGCAACAATGGCACATGGATTTGGAAAGATTGATCCTAAAACGGTTGAAAATGGTGTTACATATGCAAATACAGTTTATGGAAACATGACAATTGCGGAATATGCCATGGCATTGTTAATGGAAGTATTACATCATATTCAAAAAGAAAATGATTTTTATCGACATGAATTAGATCTAGGAATTGCAGGATTTACAACATGTACAAGACAAATGGAGTTGTATGGAAAAACTGTTGGAATCATTGGACTTGGTGCAATTGGGTATTGTTTCGCAAAAATGGTATCTGCATTTGGAACGCATGTAATATCTTATTCTAGACATCAAAAAGTAGGGCCTGAATATGATTTTATTGAACAAGTTTCTTTGGATGAATTATTAGAAAGAAGTGATATCATTTCTATTCATTGTCCATTGACAGATGCAACAAGACATATGATCAATCAAGAAACGATTGGGAAAATGAAAGATGGTGTCATCTTAATCAATACTGCACGTGGAGATATCATAGATGAAGATGCTTTATATGATGCATTACAAACTAGAAAGATATATGGTGCAGGATTGGATGTTGTTTCTGGAGAACCTAGAAGTACAAAATCAAAAATCTTTAATTGTAGAAATGCAGTTATCACAAGACATATTGCTTGGCTTCCTAAAGAAGCAAGAATCAGAGCAGTACATATTGCGGTAGAAAATTATGTGAATTGGTTAAATGGAAAACCTACAAGTGTAATTCGATGAGGTGGAGTTATGGAAAGAGAAAAAATTTTTAGTAAAAATGTTTTAGAAAAACCAGCAACAAAGCGAGCAAGTAGAGCTGCAGGAAAAATTGATTTCAGTAAGCTTAGAAGAATGGGCTATAATGAAAATCCATATGGAATGCCAGATTCTGTATTTGAGGCAATGACACAAGCGAATAAAACAGGGTATAACTATCCGGATTTTGTTTGCGGTAAGTTAAGACAAGCTTTGGCTGATTATTATGATGTCACATTTGATAGTGTTATTTGTGGTGCAGGTAGTAGTGCACTTATTACAATGGTGGGACAAGCATTTTTGAATCCTGAAGATGAAGTTATTTTATGTCCAACATTTGCGGCATTTAATGACATGATTGAAATTGCTAGGGCAAAAACAATTACTGTACCTCTAACAGATGATAAAGGATATGACTTAGATGGAATTTATAACGCAATAACTGATAAAACAAAAATGATCGTTATTTGTAATCCAAACAATCCAACAGGACAATATTTATCCTATGATGCAATTGAATCATTTATCCAAAAGATTGATAAAAATATTGTTGTTATTATGGATGAAGCTTATATTGAACTTGCGACTGCATCAGATTGTAAGACAACGATTCCACTTGTAAAAAAATATCCAGATCGACCAATTGTTGTTATGCGTACATTCTCTAAATATTATGCTTTAGCTGGTATTCGTGTAGGGTATGTTATTTGTAATGAAGAAGTCGCACAAGGAATTAATACGATTCCTGGAAGCAGCGTATCTTGTGGTGCACAAGCTGCAGCTTTACAAGCTTTAAAAGAACAAGATTACTATCAATCTACAAAGGAAAAAATTGTTGCGGGAGCACGTTATATTGAAGATGAATTACGTAAATTAGGATGTGATGTTTGGACAACACAAACGAATTTCATTCTTTTTGATCCACATATGGATTGTGAAACAGTTAGAGAAAAATTGATTGAAAAGGGAATTCATATTTCTACACCAATGTTAGATAGAGTATCTATTTCAACAAAAGAAAATAATGAATATTTCATACAATGTATGAAAGAAATATTGGAAGAGAGATAGTGTCTCTCTTCTTTTTGAGGTATGATAGTTTGAATTAAGGAGATTGATATATGACAGAAATGAATTTTGCGTGTGATTATATGCAGGGTTGTATTCCTTCTATTTTAGAACGTTTACAACAAACAAATATGGAAGCAACACCAGGATATGGAGAAGATGTCTATAGCCTAAGTGCGAAGAAGAAGATTATGGAAGCTTGTGGATTGGAATCTGCTGAAATTCGTTTCTTAGTTGGTGGTACGCAAGCAAACGCAACAGTAATTGATGCATTATTAAGAAATTATCAAGGAGTACTAGCGACAACAACAGGACATATTGCTGTCCATGAATCTGGTGCAATTGAAGCAAGAAACCATAAAGTTATTACATTAGAAGGAACTGATGGAAAAGTTATGGCTTCTACAGTAGAAACATACATGGAAAAGTTTTATGGTGATGAAACATATCCACATATGGTACAACCAGGAATGATTTATATTTCACAACCAACAGAATTTGGTACATTATATTCTAAAAAAGAGTTGGAAGATCTAAGAAGTGTATGTGATAAATATCATTTATATTTATATGTGGATGGTGCTAGACTTGCCTATGCATTAGGTTCTGAAGATAATGATGTTTCTTTAAAAGATTTATCTAGATTATGTGATGTATTTTATATTGGTGGTACAAAATGTGGAACTTTATTTGGTGAAGCAGTTGTCATTCCAAATAAAGATCTGATTCCTTGTTTCTTTACAACAATCAAACAAAATGGAGCATTATTGGCAAAAGGTAGACTATTAGGTATTCAATTTGATGAGATGTTTACTAATGACCTCTATTTAAAAGCAGGGAAAAAAGCTGTTGAATATTCCAAACAAATTACACAAGCTTTTAAAGAGAATGGATATGAAGTTTATATGCCAACTTATACAAATCAATTATTTATCAATTTTGAAGATGATGTTTTAGAAAAGATAAAGAAAAAGGTTGCGACAAGTTTCTGGGAAAAAACGGATGCAACGCATACACTAATTCGTTTAGCGACTTCTTGGGCAACGACACAAGAAGAAGTAGATGCATTAATTGCATACATGAAAGAATGCCAAGAGCATTGAAATGGTAAAAAGAATATCCTCTGTTAAAATAAATGTACGGAGGATTTTTTATGACAAGAAAGAATTTTGGGGCGAAACCTTATTGTTATCCACAAAATGTATTTATGATTGCGACATATGATGAAGATGGTAATGCAGATGTGATGAATGCGGGATGGGGTGGAATTAGTGACTACACCCAATTGATGTTATGTTTGAGTAAATCTCATAAAACCGTAAAGAATCTGAAGAAAGCAGGTGCTTTTACAGTATCTATGGGTGAGGCAAAAAATGTGGTTGGTTGTGATTATGTTGGTATCGCTAGTGGAAATCAAGTATCTAATAAGATTGAAAAAGCTGGCTTTACAGTCACAAAGAGCACATTAGTAAATGCGCCAATTATTAATGAGCTAGCAGTTTGTCTGGAATGTAAAGTACAAAGCTATTCGGATGAAACGGGAATCTTGCTTGGTGAAATTGTGAATGTTTCGGTTGATGAAAGTTGTTTAACGGATGGAAAAGTAGATATATTAAAAGTACAACCAATTATTTTTGACGCTTTTAATAATACATATCATGTGATTGGTGAAAAGGTTGGAAATGCTTTTTCAGATGGAAAGAAATTGATGTGATGTCTGTAATATCTTTAATCAAAGAACATCCTATGATAGATGGTTTAACGATTTCTACTAAATTATTTCCAACCAACACAATTCAATGTTTTACATTAGGAAAACATACAGATATTTCACAAGAAACATATCCAACAAAACATTTGTTTTATGTTTTGAAAGGAAAAGGTGAAATGTTAGTTGATCAGCAATCGATATCTGTATCCCAAGAAGATATCATCTGTGTGAATGAAAAACAATTGTGTGGATTAAAGACAGATGATGGTATGATGTATATAGAAATGATATTAGAAGAGGAAAATAAAATGAATGAAATGATTCAATCTGGAAAAGTTTTTAAATTAGCTGAAATGTTACCTTATCAAACTGATAGCATTGTAAATGCAGATATCGTATCTAACGATAAAATGAAATTTGTTGTGATGGCATTTGATGAAGGTACTGGATTATCACCACATGCTGCGCCTGGTAACGCTATTGTATTTGCGTTAGAAGGAGATGCAATCATTGGCTATGAAGGAAAAGATTACGAAATTCATGCTGGAGAACAATTCCGTTTTGATAAAGGTGGAATGCATTCAGTAACAGCCAAAGGCAAATTTAAGATGGCTTTACTATTAGTACTAGAGTGAGATATGAAGAAATTCATATCTTTTTTTTGGAAATTAAAAAAAATTTGGGAATAGAGTAATGGGAGGATAATTCAAATGAAACCATTACAAGTATTTACACAAGAACTACAAAATCAAATTTATGAGATGTTTCCAAAAGAGGAATATGAAGTAAAACAAGAAACTATCAATAAGATTCAAGAAACATATGAAGGAATCAGCATTCAAAAGAAACATGATAAGATTGCCATCTGTATTCATATAGATGAGTGTTATGAAAAGTATCTAAAAGGGGAATCTATTACAGAAATCGTAAAATCTATTCAGAAAGCATTTCAAAAGAAAGAAAAATATAGAAATATAGATTGGATTGATGATTATTCTGAAGTGAAAAATAGATTGTTTTTACGAGTAGCATCGTATGATCCAACAAATCTAAAACTGAAACAAGTACCATATCAATTAATGGAAGATATTGTAATGACATATCACATATTAATTGATGAAGAAATAGGAAAAAGCTTCAGTTGTATCGTAACAAATGCAATGTTAAAAGATTACAATGTGTCTTTAGAACAATTTCAACAAGATGCAATAAAATCCGCAATTAGATTATTTCCAGTATTATTAAAAGATTTTTCAAAATGTAAAGATACTTTTTTTAAGGTGTTAACAAATCAGAAATTTCATAATGGTGCAGCAACTTTATTTTATCCAGGTATTTTTGAACAGTTAGAACAAGTAGTGAAAGGAAACTTTATTGTTATTCCATCATCCATTCATGAAGTTTATATTGTGAAAGATACAAAAGATAGAAAGTTTCATGAAATGAATCAAATGATACAAGATTGTAATCATCTTTATTGTAAAGCAGACGAAATATTATCAAATCATGGATATTATTA
>CAVLCI010000039.1:13221-16398 GCA_963661415.1 Bifidobacteriaceae bacterium
AATCAATGAAATAAAGATTGGATCTGGTATCGACGGTAGGATGCTGCTAAACTTAACTAAGGTGAAGTTATGAATGCATTTTTGTCCAATGATACAGATCTATCTTTTTTAGATAGAATCAAAGAAAATTTGAGAACATGTAATGTTTTTACATTGTCAGTGAGTTTTATTAAAATTGCAGGATTGCGTTTGTTAATGAAAGATATAGAAAATGCATTAGAAAGAGGATGCAAAGGGAAAATCATTACATCGACTTATCAGAATTTTACAGATATTGAATCTTTACGTTATTTTTTGAAACTACAAAATCAATATGATTCATTTTCTTGTCATTTAGATGATGAATGTTTTCATGATCATCAATTTTCCACAAGAGGTTTCCATTGTAAAGGATATATTTTTGAATTTGATACACATGTAGAAACGATTGTAGGTTCTTCGAATATAACACGCTATGCACTGTTAAAGAATATTGAATGGGATCTTTTGGTAGAAGAAGATCTTTCAGGAATCATCTATCAACAAATGATGCAAGAATTCAATGTGCTTTGGAATGAAACGTATTGTTTAGATTCAGAAGTTATTCAAAAGTACTATACAAAACTAAATTATGCGATTGAAAGATGGGATATGGATTATGATCTTTCAAGTAGTCAAATCAAACCGAATTACATGCAAAGAAATGCCTTAAAAGAATTGAATCGCTACCGAACAATGGGAATTACAAAGGCAATCGTTATTTGTAGTGCAGGTTCTGGTAAGACATATTTATCCGCATTTGATGCATTGAATTTCAATCCTAAAAAGCTATTGTATGTTGTACATGAAAGTTCTATTTTGAATAAAGCTTTAGAAACGTATCAAACAGTTTTTCAAGAATCTACTTCATTTGGCTTATTCACAGGTGAGGCAAAAGAATTAAATGCAGATTTCTTGTTTTCTACAAATATATCTATGGCAAAGAATTTGGCGTTATTTCGTAGAGATGAATTTGATTATATTGTGATAGATGAGTGTCATCATGCGGTGGCTGAGAGTTATAAAAAGATCATTGAATATTTTGAACCTGAATTTCTTTTAGGGTTGACTGCAACACCTGAAAGATTAGATGAGAAAGATGTTTTATCTTTGTTTGATAAAAATGTTCCATATGAATTAAGACTTAGAGATGCGATTCGTAATGGTTTGATTGTTCCTTTTCATTACTATGGAATTCGAGATAAACTTGTTGATTATTCTTTAACGAAAAATGAAGAAAGAAAAATGATTGCGGAAATATCTGATATAAAACATTGCGAATTTATTTCTTCTCAAATCCAACAATATAAACAAGTTGGAAAATTAAAAGCACTTGTTTTCTGTAGAAATACGACACACGCAAGAATGATGGCGGAAGCATTTCAACAATTAGGTTATCAAAGTGCATATCTAACAGGTTCTAATACAGTTGGAGAAAGAATCAAAGCGTATGATGAATTACAAAAGGATGATAAAGATACATTAGAAATCTTATGTTCTGTTGATATTTTAAATGAAGGTGTTGATATTCCTGGTGTAAATATGGTCGTCTTTTTAAGACCTACTGAATCTTCTACGATTTTTATTCAACAACTAGGTAGAGGTTTAAGAAAATATCAAAACAAATCTTTTGTGACCGTTTTAGATTTTATTGGAAACAGTTATAAAAGAAGTGTGCAAATTGCGTTAGCGTTAGGAAGTCTTTCTGAAAATTTGATACTTGAAAAACGTCTATTAGAAGACATGGTACGTGATGATTTTTCCGCATTGGGATTAAAAGAATACGGTGTAGAAATTAAATTGGATGAAGAAAGTCAAACAGAAATCATTTCTTATTTAGAAAAGGAGAATTTCAATAGTAAGCAATATTTGGCACAAGATTATAATAATTTCAAAAAATATATCAATTGTGCATCTTATCCAAAACATATGGATTATTTGAATAACGATTGTGCACCTGATTTAATGAAATTCATGAGTGTTAAAGTGGATGGAAGAAAAGCGGGATGTTATTATCAATTCTTACGTTCAATCAAAGAAGAAAATCTTCCATCTTTTTCTAATGAACAAGTTAAATTCTTAAAAGATTTATCTTCTTTATTACCACTTGTTAGAAAAGATGAATATTTAGTTGTTTCTTCTCTATTGAAAGAAGAATCAATTTCTGAAGAAAAACTAAGAGATGTATTAAAGGAATGTGATGAGGCAGAATATGAACATGTGATCCATTTCATGTTGAAAGAAAAAGTACTTTTGTTTGAAAATGAAATGTATTCTTTGAATGTAGAAGTAGATGAAGAATTCAAAGAACATGTAGAAGATCTTTTGGACTATGGATTAACGAAATACGTTGCAGAGTATCAAGATTCAAAAGAACCATTCTTACTATGGAATAGCTATCGTATGAATCAAGTTCAAAGGAAGCTATTAAAAGATCCTAATAGTAACCAAAAAGGGACATATAATTACAATGGGGAAGTTGTAATATTTGCCTCATTAAAGAAAGATGCATCTTTGGAATATCGCTTGCAATATAAAGATAAATTTATATCTTCTAATATCTTTCAATGGGAAACAATGAATCATATAAGCGAAAAAGAATTTCTAGGACTCAAGAATAGTAAATTTGCGTATGTATTTGTGCGAAAAGTTGAGGACGAATACGGAATTGTTTTGCCATTTACCTACGTAGGAAAAGGAATCTTAACAAATCCTAGATACCAAGAAGAAAATGGATCTTATTTGTTTGATATTGAAATGGAAAATGAATTGCCTGATTATTTGCTGTATGATTTTCAAGTGAAGGAATTCAATTAATATGAAAGAAATCAAAGTAGTAGCTGCTGTTATTTATAAAGATGGGAAAGTATTTGCGACACAACGTGGATATGGAGATATGAAAGATGGTTGGGAATTTCCAGGTGGTAAAGTTGGAATTGGTGAAAAAAATCAAATTGCGTTGAAAAGAGAAATATTAGAAGAATTAAATACAAAAATAAAAATCAAAGAACATATCTTAACAATTGAACATACATATCCTAAATTTCATATGATCATGGATTGTTATTTGTGTGAAATTATTTTTGGTGATTTAGAACTAATAGAAGCAGAAGACGCAAAATGGGTGGATTTTCATACAATCGATGAATTGGATTGGTT
>CAVLCI010000040.1:0-15945 GCA_963661415.1 Bifidobacteriaceae bacterium
ACACTAGATTATACAGATATGTACCGATGGCTTAGTCGGGAATTTACGACTGTGGAGTGTACAAGAACTTGTGAGTAGCGTATTACTTGTAATCGTCAAAGCATACACGTTGAAGCAGTAACTATAAATCGTGAGATTATAGCGAATCATCTAGCATATACATATTTGTATATGTTTTTAGTAGCAGGAGAAAACATGTTGCATAAAAAACTTAAACCATTTCCAAAGGATTTTCTTTGGGGTGCATCAACTTCAGCTTACCAAGTTGAAGGTGCGAATCTAGAAGATGGAAAAGGACCATCTTGCCAAGATGTGAAAGAAGTTCCAGAAGGAACATCTGATTTGACAGTTTGTGCGGATCAATATCATCATTATAAAGAAGATATTGCGTTAATGGCAGAAATGGGATTCAAAGTATATCGTTTCTCAATTTCTTGGTCTCGTATTATTCCAGAAGGCACTGGAGCAGTAAATCCAAAGGGTATTGAATACTATAACAATGTCATCAATGAATGCTTGAAATATGACATTGTTCCACTTGTTACAATGTTCCATTTTGATATGCCTGCTGCACTTGATAAGAGAGGTTCTTGGTCTAATCCAGATTCTGTTGATTGGTTCTTAAACTTCGCAAAAGTAATGTATGAAAACTTTGGTGATCGTGTTAAGTATTGGTTAACAATCAATGAACAAAATGTTTTGACATTAATGGGACCAGTCATTGGTACATTAACGATTCCAGAAGGATGTACAAATGTATTAAAAGAAACATATCAACAAAACCACCATATGTTAGTAGCTCAAGCAAAAGCTATGGCACTTTGTCATGAAATGTTACCAGGTGCTAAGATCGGACCTGCTCCAAATATTTCCCTTGTATATCCAGCTTCTTGTAAACCAGAAGATATCTTAGCTTCTCAAAACTTTAACGCAATCCGTAACTGGTTGTATTTGGATATGAGCGTTTATGGTGTTTATAACAATTTGGTTTGGAGTTATTTAGAAGAAAATGACGCTACTCCTACATTCGCTCCAGGAGATGCAGAAGCATTGAAGAATGGTCATCCAGACTTTATTGGATTTAACTATTATTCTACAGCGACTGTTGAATATTCTGATGGTAGTGGTACAGCATCTACAGGTGATCAACAATCTAAGAACGAAACACCTGGTGTATTCAAGAGTTTCTCAAATCCAAATTTACCAAGAACAGAATTTAACTGGGAAATTGATCCAGTTGGATTTAGAAATACATTAAGAGAAGTATATTCTAGATATCATTTACCAATTATCATTACTGAAAATGGTTTAGGTGCATATGATACATTGACTGAAGATGGTAAAGTACATGATCAATATCGTATCAATTATTTGAGAACACATATTGAACAAATGCAATTAGCTATCACAGATGGTGTTGAAATGATGGGTTATTGTCCATGGTCTGCAATTGATTTGATTTCTACACATGAAGGAATGAAGAAGAGATATGGATTTATCTATGTTGATAGAGATGAATTTGATCTTGGTACATTAGATAGATATCGTAAAGATTCTTTCTATTGGTATAAGAAAGTCATTGCTTCTAATGGAGAAGATCTAGAAGATTTGAAATAAATGAAAAGAAAAGCATGTATTATACAAAAAATATGTGCTTTTTGTTTTTGTTGGAACAATATTTCGATACTTTCATGTATATTCTTTGTACAATAGAAGTAACAAATGTAGAGGTACATTATATGAATTCTAAAATTTTAAATTTTAAGTATGCTTTAATAAACGCATTTTACTTTTTTCTAGTTTGTGGTACTGCTGGATTTTCTAATAATTATTTGCAGTATAAAGGACTAGATACTTCTTTGATTGGTGTTTTATTGACAGTGGTATCTGTGATTGCGTTGATTGGTCAAACAACCATGGCACCTATTGTAGATAAATCAAAGAAATGGAATGAGAAGAAATTTATTCTTTTGACATTGATCGTTGCGACAATTTGTTATGTTTTGATGATTTTAATTCCTGGTGAATCGATTTTCTTGATGGTATTAGCTGTGTTGGGTTTTGCGTTTGCGACGATTGGGATTCCATATTTGAATTCTATGGCATTTATTTATGAGAAAGTAGGAATCAAAATCAACTATGGTTTAGGAAGAGGTGTAGGATCTGCTTCTTATGCGATTGCGGCATTGATCATTGGACAGTTGATCAAAGTGAAAGATGCATCCATCTTACCAATTTGGTTGCTTGTAATGTCTGTACTATGTGCAATCGTTATAGCTTCTTTGAAAGTGCCTGAAGATCAAGAGGAAAAAGTGGAAGAGAAAAAAGAAATCACAAATATGACATATTCTGCTTTCTTCAAGAAATATTCCAATATTTTAGTGGTTGTACTGTCAATGGTGCTTTTGTTTTTTACACATATGTTGATTAATAATTATATGATCAATATTGTTGAGGATATTGGTGGAGATGCAGGAAGTCAAGGTACTGCGACTTTTATTCAAGCGATGGTAGAATTGCCTCCAATGTTTGGATTTGCGTTTTTGTTAAAGAAGTTTAAAGTTGATTCTTTGATGATCTTCTCTGCAATTTCATGGGCACTAAAAGATATTTTGATTTTAATTGCACCAAATATGACAATTTATTATTTCGCAATGATTTTTCAAATGTTTTCTTATGCAATTATTATTCCTTCTTCTGTATATTTCGCAGATGAATATATTGAAAGTGAAGATCGTAATCAAGGGCAAGCAATTATGGGTGCAGCAGGTACGATTGGTGGTTTGTTTGCGTCCTTTATTGGTGGAATCTTGCTCAGTGTATTATCTGTTAGAGCGACTTTGTATGTAGGTATAGCAGTAGCTGTCATTGGGGCAGTTTTGATGGTTGTCGCAATTCATAACCTACAAAAAAGTTATCATTAAATATCAAGTGGTTTCTCTTGATGTTCTTCCAATAAAATATTAGTTTCTATCACAGATAACTTTTGATTGATTGCGTATTGAATGAGGGTATCTCTACTGCTTTTAGCGTATAAGATACCTTCTTTTGCGATTTCTAAAGCACGACGAGTTTGTTCTGTATCTAATTTTGCAGCGATACATAAGCTTAATATCTTATCTCTACTTGGTTTCTTTGTACCATTCAAAATGTGATAACAATAGCTTCTTTCAATTCCAGAATCTTGTACAAGTTTACTTTTTTCCATGTCTTTTGTTAGAGAAGCATAGTATTCATGAAAAGATAGATGATTCATATTTTGAATGTTATTTAAGTATTGATGTAAAGTATCTTCGTCATGAATTGAATGAAGTATTTTTTCTAAATCTTTTGTTTTCTTTGTTTTCATGTAAAATTATTGTACATGAATGTACAAGAAATGGAAACGATAGGAATTATAGATGAAAATAAGAAAATCATAAAAGATGAAGAAGGAAAGATGTATTATTTGAAAGTGATAGAAAATTATAATCTTTCTGTTTTTGCGTGGCTAAAGGAACATGAGAATACACATATTCCTACAATTTTTTCATATGAAGAAAAGGATGGAAAACTTGAAGTTGTTGAATCATATATCGAAGGAATCACTTTAGAACAAATTCTAAAACATGATATTTCTTTAAAAGAAAGAAAAGATATCTTCCAACAAATCCTAGATGGAATATCTTTTTTGCATCATGCATGTCCTCCTATCATTCATCGAGATATTAAGTCCACAAATATCATGATTGATCAAGATGGTGTCGTTAAGATCATTGATTATGATGCCGCAAAGATCTATCAAAAAAATCAACCAAGAGATACTGTTTTATTAGGTACAGAGGGTATCGCTGCACCAGAACAATATGGCTTTGGTTCTAGTGATACACGTACAGATATTTATGCCTTAGGTATTTTAATTCGAACGATGTTCCAAGATGATTTGCATATGTTAGAAGTCGCAGATATTTGTACACAAATGAAACCATCAGATAGATATCAAAGTATAGAAGAATTGAATGAGGCAATTCATACTTATAATGCGAAAAGAAAACCAAAAATCAATATTCCAGGATTTCGTACAGGAACGATATGGCATATGTTAGTCGCATTGATTTGTTACTTCTTCATTTTCTATGTTTGTTTTACAGGTGAAGTGACAGTTGGTGAACAAGTTGTTACAAATCCTTTATTTATTATCATTTATAGATTGGATCTATTGTTTATTTTGTTTTCTTGGGTCGATATCATCACAAGTTGGACAGGATTTTTCAATCAATTTCCATGGATCAAAGATAAAAATATCATAAAAAGAATATTTGGATATGCATTTGCGTGCATGTTAGTTTTGATTGTTGCGGCAATTATTCAAGGTATATGTGAAACATTTCTTCCATTGTCCTAATAGAACACCATTCCTTTATTTTTCTTTTTAGAATTTAGATATGAATCTGAAAGGGAAAAAGACAATGAAAAAACAAGCAATCATTTTATTAACATCTTTTATGATGTTTGGATGTTCTACAACTTCATCCACAACCAATGAAACAACACAAACTATCTCTCCTGAAACAACACAAGAAACAATTGTAGTTGATGAAGATTATAAAGCCGCAATAGATTCTTATGTTGAATTTTATGAAAAATATGCTGAGTTTATGAAAAACTATGATGCGAGTGATCTGACTGCCTTAGAAGAATATACTGAGCTATTGAAACAATACAATGAGATGAATGAGAAATGGCAAGCAGTAGGTGAAAAAGAAATGTCAAAAGAAGAATTAGATTATTACATTGACGCAAATGCAAAGATTCAAAAACTTCTTTTAGAAGTAACTGATAAATAAACATGTGTCCTAATAGAACACCAAACCAATACCTCAAATGATTAAACTATAGAAAAAGAGGTTAGGTATATGGAAAAACAAAAACAAGCATTTGCGTTAGTATCATTGATTCTAGGAATCATTGGATTGATCTTTTCTTTCATTCCAATCATTAACAACTTATCAGCAATCTTAGGTGTTGTTGCGGTTGTGTTTGGTATTGTGGCGTTATTGACCCACAACAAAAAAGGGCTAACAATTGCAGGAATTGTGACAGGTGTTTTATCGATTGTTATCACATTAGTTTTACAGGCGGCCTGGTCGAATGCATTTGATCAAGCAACCAGTGAATTGGATAAAACCGTAAATGATGCGTCAGGTGAAAATACAGAGGATCTATTAGGAACAGAAGTGGACGTGCAATTAGGAACTTTTCAAGCAGATAGTGATGAATATGGATTTGTAACTTCTGCATTACCAGTAACTGTTACAAATCTCACAGATGAGTCTTCATCTTTCTCCATCAAAGTGGAGGCAATCAATGCGGATGGTAGTAGACTAGGAGTGGATTATATTTATGCAGATAGTCTCGGAAGTAATCAATCAATGAATCAAGATGTCTTTACGTTTATTACTTCTGATGAATTAGAATCCTATCAAAACGCAACATTCCAAGTAATGGAAGTATCGAAATATTAAAGAAAAGAATCGGGTTTGTGCTCCGGTTCTTTTAGTTTTGACAATATGGATCTAAATAAGAATCTACATATGTGTTTCGTTTTACTTTTGGATCTTTTATGATTTGTCCATTTCGAATGACCATTTGAATATTTCTTAAATGATTGAGATCTTCTAATGGGTTGTGTTTTGTGACGATCATGTCAGCGTATTTCCCTACTTCAATGGAACCAGTGATATCATCGATTCCCGCAAGTTTTGCGTTGTTTAAAGTTGCGGTATATAAACTGAAGGTATTTGAAACACCAACGTATTTATGAAAATATACAAGTTCACGATAAAAGTCATATTGACTGATCCAAGGACAACCAACATCATTTCCTAAACCAACAGGAATATTATTTTTGAGTGCTGCTTTGCTTGCTTCAATGAAACCATTTAAAACAAGTTGGCCATTGTATTGTTCAACTTCACTTGTGTTTGCGACGGAGCGATCAAACTTTGCGTATGGAATTCCAGGAGAAATCGTACAAATCAAAAATGCATTCTTTTCTTTGAATAGATTGATACATTCTTCATCGAATACTGCACCATGTTCAATCGAATCAACTCCATTTTCTAGCGCAACCTTTACACCTTCTGTGCTTTCTACATGTGCAGAAACTATATAACCTAACGCATGTGCTTTATCACAACATGCCTTGACCATTTTAGGATCCATTTTGAGTTGTCCTGGAACACCTTTTTCTTTTGCGTCCATAACACCACCTGTAATCATGAGCTTAATTAAATCTACATGTTCATCTTTTAATTGATCCATGAAATTTAAAGCTTCTTCAATCGTATCACAAGCTTTTGCCACACTGCCTGCCATATGTCCGCCTTTTACGGATATTGCGGTATTGGAACATAGAATTCTAGGACCAATCAATTTTCCTTGGTTGATTTTATCTCTTGTTTGACTATCTAATGCCCTAAGACCACCAACAGTGCGAATCGTTGTGACACCTGACATCAATTCAATTTGTGCGTATTTTTCAACTAACTTTCTTGCGACAAATCTACCAATTGCGGTAGCGAAAACTTGTTTAACGAGTTTTTCATTATCGCGTTGTTTCTTTTGTGGTTTTCCATTACCAGCTAGATGTACATGCATATTGATCAAACCTGGCATTAAATATTGTTCATGTAAATCAATGACTTCATAGCTTGAATCTAATTTTACATCTGTTGAGATTTTTGTAATCTTTTCACCATCAACATAAACACTACCTTTTGTAGCTTTCATTTCTTCTGTACCATCTAAAATAAAACAATTTGTTAATACATATTTTGACATAATCGTGACCTCTTAAATTTATTACCATTATACGTGATTATGAACGCTCTTGAAATCTCTGTGCTAAAATTAAGTTGTATTGAGGTGTTAGTGATGAAAAAAATCATTGGAATTGGATTGTGTTTAAGTTGTTTGTTGACGGGATGTAGCGCAAGCGTTTCATCAAATGTGAATGATTCTACATCTGTAACAACATCAAAAACGCCAGAAGAAAAAGCAGAGGAGCTTGTGAGTGCAATGGATTTACAAACAAAAATAGAACAAATGATCATGCCATCCATTCGTAATTGGAATGGAGAAGGTTTTACAGAAATGAATGATGAAGTACAAAGTATGTTGGAAAAGTATCATTTTGGAGGCATCATTTTATTTGCGGAAAACTTTTCAGATAATGCATCTGTTGTAAATTTGACACAAGGATTACAAATGGCGAATGCGAGTGGCGGTGGAATTCCATATATGTTAAGTATTGATCAAGAAGGTGGATATATTACACGCTTGCAGTATGGAACATCAACCGTTGGTAATATGGCGCTTGCGGCAAGTGGTAAAACAAAGAACGCAAAAAAGAGTGCGAAAATTATTTCTTCAGAATTAAAAGCTTTAGGTTTGAATTTAGATTTTGCACCAACGGTAGATGTAAACGCTAATCCAGCCAATCCAATCATTGGTGTACGTGCATTTTCAGATGATCCTGAAATCGTTACAGAATTTTCTGAAGCGTATTTGAGTGGATTAGCTTCTAATAATGTTATTGGAACAATCAAACATTTCCCGGGACATGGTGATACAGATACAGATTCACATACGGGTTTACCTAGAATCGATCGTACAAAAGAAGAAGTTGAAAATACAGATTTGATTCCATATAAAGAATTAATTGAAGATGGAAAAGTGGATATGATCATGAGTGCACATATTCAGTTTCCACAGATTGAAACAGAAACATATACGAGTATCAAAGATGGTTCTACAATCAATTTACCAGCGACATTGTCGAAAACATGGTTGACGGATATTTTAAGAAATGAATTAGGATTTGAAGGTGTCATTGTAACGGATTCTTTACAAATGGATGCAATTGCGGAGAACTTTTCTACAAGAGATAGTGCTAAATTGGCAATCAATGCGGGTGTAAATATTTTATTGATGCCAGTTGAACTTGAAAATGTAGATTCTATGAATGCGATGGATGCGTATATTCAAGATATTGTAGATATGGTGAATAATGGCGAAATTGATGAATCTTTGATTGATGAATCATGTAAGAAAATCATTGCGTTAAAGTATCAAAGAGGCATTATGGATGAAACATTTTCAGATGAAAAAACACAAGAAATGTTAACGAATGTTGATGCACTTGTAGGAAGTGAAGAATCTCATAAAATAGAAAGAAATATTGGTGATGATTGTATTACTGTATTAAAGAATGAAAATGATACATTGCCATATACTGTTCGTGAAAATGAAAATGTTGTGATGATTTCTACAACAGAAGTACAAAAGAATATATTGGATCATGGTTTTTTGACATTGAAAGAAGAAGGTGTAATTGATTCTAGTGCGACAATACAAATCATGAATGAGAACAATGGAGAAAATCATGAAGCTTGTTTGAACGCAATCGATCAAGCAAATGTTTTAATCGTAACAAGTACATTGGATTCTAGTACGCAAATAGATACAACACAATCTGATCGCATTCGAAATGTACAAGAATATATTTCTAAGGCAAAATCATTAGGCATTCCAGTTATCGCAATTTCTGCGAAGATTCCATACGATACTGCTTTATTACAGGATGCGGATGCAATCGTATGTGCTTATAATTCAAAGGGTGCAATCAATGTTGATGATCTCTATAATCCACTTTCTACATATTCTGTGAATTTAATGTGTGCTGAAGATATTATCTTTGGTTCTTCAAAACCAAAAGGAAAATTACCAGTGAATGTACCAAATGTAGAAAATGGCCAATTTACAAGTGATATTCTTTATGAAAGGGGTACTGGATTAACTTGGTAAAAAAATAGAAACTGTAAGCGTTTTTAAAAAAAGTAGTTCTTTTATAGTATATCTTTGGATGATAAAATCTTAGAGCACGGAGGGGCGTTCATGGATTTTCTATTATTTATATTGGGATTAGCACCAATTATTTGGTTAGCTATTGCGTTAATGGTATTTAAGTGGCCTACATTTAAAGCAGCAATTGGATCACTTGTGATTTCTGCTGTTTTATCCATTTTTGTTTGGCATATGAATGTGTTAGATACAGCGAGTGCAGGACTTGAAGGAATGTTAATGGCAATTTGGCCAATTATCATTGTAATTCTAGCAGCTGTATTTACATATCGTTTATCTTTGAGAACGGGAGGAATGGATATCATTAAATCTATGATTACTTCCTTTTCAACAGATAAAAGAGTATTGGTTTTATTGATTGCCTGGTGTTTTGGTGGATTTATGGAAGGGATGGCAGGCTTTGGAACTGCAGTAGCGATTCCAGCGAGTATGTTAGTTTCTTTAGGATTTGATCCTTTGTTTTCTTGTTTGGTTTGTTTAGTGGCAAATGGAACACCTACAGCGTTTGGATCCATTGGTATTCCAACAGTTACATTAGCGAATTTATTATCTTTAGAAAATACAACATTGTCATTTATGACAGCGTTACAATTAGCGCCATTTATTATCTTATCACCAATCATCATGGTCATGATTACTGGTGGAGGTATCAAGGGATTAAAAGGTGTTTTACCAATTACGTTGATGAGTGGTATTGGATTTGTTGTACCTGAAATTATCATTGGTAAGTTTGTTGGGGCAGAACTAGCAGTAGTGGTTGGCTCTGTTGTATCACTATTGATTACGATTTTGATGGCAAAGAGTGTGAAAGTTGATCCGGAATATCAAGTTACAATTGAAAACCAAGAAACAATAACAGTGAAAAAGGCATTGTTAGCTTGGTCTCCATTTATTATGATTTTTGTATTCTTGTTGTTGACAAGTAAACTTGTTACACCAATCAATACATTCTTAGCACAATTTTCTTCTAGTATTTCTGTATTTACGGGAGAAAACGCAAATACAATTACATTTTCATGGATCAATACACCAGGTGTTTGGATCTTCTTGTCGGCAATCATTGGTGGCTTGTTACAAGGGGCAAAAGGAAATGACTTTATCATTGTATTAAAAGAAACAATCTTACAGATGAAAGAGACAATGATCACAATGATTTCTGTACTCGCTTGTGCGAAAATCATGGGATATTCAGGAATGATTTCTTCTATATCCGCATTCGCAATTGGAACAACAGGTGCTTTATATCCAATTTTTGCGCCATGGATTGGAGGACTTGGAACATTTGTTACGGGATCTGGAACGAATTCAGGTGTATTGTTTGGTGCAGTTCAAAAGAGTGCAGCGGATACATTACATGTTGATCCATATTGGATGGTTGCTCTCAACTCTTTAGGCGTTGCGGCAGGTAAGATGTTATCTCCACAATCTCTTGCGATTGCGTTGAGTTCTGTTGATGCGAAGGGACAAGATTCGAAATTGATGAGTCAGATCATGCCATATGGAATCTTCTTCTTAGTATTGATGAGTATTCTAGGAATTGTTGGTGCGAATTTTATGCATTGATGGAAGTGAGAAATCATTTCCATTTTTTTTAGAAATTATGAGAAAATAGATACATGAAAGTTTTATTTGTGAATACAAGTGAAGAAGAACATGGCTTAACAGAAAAGGGATTCTTAGAATGTGTAAAGGTCTTAGAGAAAAATGAAATTGAATCTGAAATTCTATGGGCCTATCCAAATATTCACGCATGTACTTCTTGTGGGAAATGTTTAAAAAGAAGAGTGTGTATATTTAATAATGTCGCAAATGATATCGCACAGAAAAAAGATACGTTTGATGCATTGGTAATAGGTGTAGATGTTATATTCAATGAACCAAGTAGATCCGCAATTGATTTTATGGAATGTTTGTTTCGTAGTTGTAATGAAGCATATGTTGGAAAAGTTGGTGCTGTGATATTAGCTTCTAAAAATTACAATGTGAAAAAAGCTTACCAAAAAATGAATGCATACTTTTCAGCTTCTTGTATGCCTGTTATTACTGGTAGATACTACAATACTTTGATTGATGAAGAACCAATGAATGAAATGAAAGAATTGGGAAACAATCTTTCATGGATCTTGAAATGTATTCAATTAGGAAAACAACAAGAAATTCAAAATCATAGTATTCCAAATAAACTTGATGAATTTATGAAGGGAAGATAAGCTAAAATAATAGTAGAAATGAGGTATATATGAGCTATCAAGAAACATATCAAGAATGGTTGGAGCATCTAACAGATGCATCCTTAAAACAACAATTAGTAGATATCCAAGATGATGAAGTAGAAAAAGAAGATCGTTTTTATAAAAACTTATCTTTTGGAACTGCAGGATTAAGAGGAAAAGTAGGTGCAGGAACAAATCGTATGAATATGTATACGGTTGGTAAGGCAACACAAGGAATTGCACAATTTATCATTAAACATGGTCAAGAAGCAATGGACAAAGGTGTTGTGATTGCGCATGATCCTAGACACTTTTCTAGAGAATTTTGTGAACTAGCAGCTGGTATCTTTGCGGCAAATGGAATTCGTGTATATACTTTTCCATCTTTAAGACCAACACCAGAATTGGCTTTTTTGATTCGTAAAATAGGAACAACAGCAGGAATCAATATCACAGCTTCACATAATCCAAAGGAATATAACGGGTATAAAGCGTATTGGAACGATGGATGTCAAGTATCAAGTGAGATCGCGGATGGTATGGAAACAGAAATCAATGCCGTTGATATTTGGAATGGTGTGAAGACTTCTTCTTATGAAGAAGGAGTGAAAAATAGAAAAATCATTGTTTTGGGTGAAAAAGAAGATCGTGAATATTTAGATAAGATTGAATCATTAGCGATTCATTCTGGTGATGAAATTGATTTGTCGATTCCACTTGTTTATACACCACTCAATGGATGTGGTTCCATACCATTTAGACAAATGTTGAATGATCGTGGTTTTAATAATTGGAAGATCGTTCCTGAACAAGAACAACCAGATCCAGATTTCACAACAGTAGGTTATCCAAATCCTGAAGATCCAAAAGCATTTGCGTTAAGTGAAAAGTATGGCAGAGAATTTGGCGCAGAATTATTGATGGCAACAGATCCAGATTCTGATCGTTTCGCAATTGAGATTCGTGATAATGATGGAAACTATGTTCCATTAAATGGAAATCAAACAGGTTATTTATTAGTTAATTATGTATTAGAAGGACATCAATCTGCAGGAACATTACCTGAAAAAGGAGCAATCGTAAAATCAATCGTTACTTCTAATTTATCTACAAAGATTGCGAAAGCATATGGTGTAGAAATGTTTGAAACGTTGACTGGATTTAAGAATATTTGTGGAAAGATTCCATATCTTCATGAACATGGTTATACATATTTATTTGGGTATGAAGAAAGCGTTGGTTATGCTGGATGTGAAGATATTCGTGATAAAGATGGAATTTCTGCGGGAATGTTAGTTACAGAAGCTGCTGCTTACTATAGAAAACAAGGAAAGACATTATGGGATGTTCTTCAAGAAATCTATGCAAAGTATGGATATACATGTGAAGAAGGTGTCAATATCATTCTAGAAGGAATTTCTGGTAAAGAACGTATTGATCGTATGATGAAATGGATCAGAAATGAAAAGCCTACAAAGATTGGTTCTTATCAAGTAGATCATATCATTGATTACATTGATGGGTATGAAGATCTACCTCCACATAACGCAGTACGTTTCTATATTGATGAGGATACATGGTTTGCGATTCGTCCAAGTGGAACAGAACCTAAGATCAAGATGTATTTCTATGCAACAGATACATCGATGGAACGCGCAAAAGAAAAGAAAGAAAAAATTAAAAATGCACTATTAGAAATGATTCATTCTGTTGAATAACATACATTGAAAGAAGCTTCGGCTTCTTTTTTTGGTATAATGTTTTGGATGATTTGTGTTTATACATTAAAAAATTGGTATTTTGATAAAACAAAAGAAAAGTATCGTGTGTGGGGAAATATTAGTGGCAACGATAACTTTGAAGATGGGCAATGGATTCATACTTCTTTTGTAACAAAGATAGAAGTAGAATGGGGTGCATTGCATATCTATACTGAAAACTCTGAATATTTAGCGAAATATGCGGAACATAATGAGATTGATAAAAGAGTTTTAAGAAGAGCGTTGCGTGATTTTCTTTGGCCAGATGATGTACTAGTCTTCAATAAAATCAAACAGTCTGAATCAAGAAAACAAAGTTTGATTCATAAAGAAGTGACACCTGATGATTATAAGAATTGTTCGATTTTGACATTTTCATCTGATATTTTGAATTATTTTGTTTCTTTAGAATTAAGAAGTGGAAAAAAGATCTATCGTAGATTGGATTATGATATTCAAAGAGGAATGTTTGAAGATGCATTTTTGTTGAGTGATGCGACATTGAACTATTATTATCGATTTTTTC
The DNA here is from genome assembly GCA_963661415.1 of Bifidobacteriaceae bacterium. Classification (GTDB taxonomy): domain Bacteria; phylum Bacillota_I; class Bacilli_A; order Erysipelotrichales; family Erysipelotrichaceae; genus Bulleidia. The sequence continues at coordinate 13,404 of CAVLCI010000040.1, forward strand.
CTTATGGGAAGAATGCATATCAATTTGATGAGTGGAAAGGAAAATATACTCCAGTATTCATTCGTAATATTGGTAGTGAAGTATTTTATGCATCGACTGTATTTGGAGATTATGAAATACAGCCAAATACAACAGTATTGATTTCACAATCTTATTCTAGTGAAAGAATCAATACGACATTAGATGAAACAATCAATAGTAAAACAACTGTTTTAACACATGCATCTATTAAGATGAAATAAAGAGGTAGTATGAATTATAGAGATTTTTTTCAGATATTAAAAAGTGCAAATACAATTGAAGAAATCAAACAATATCAATCAGAAATCATACAATTAATTCCAGAATATGAATCTATGATTCAATATGATCAAAACAATCATTATCATCCATATACTTTAGATGATCATTCTTTGTATACTGTTTTATATCTTCCTAGAAATCTAGAAGATGATATGTTGTATTTAGCTGCATTGATTCATGACATTGGTAAGCCTGCATCTCGATGTAAAGGAAAGAAAGAAGGGGATACAGAAAGTCATTATTATGGTCATCCTCAAATTAGTTATGAAATCACAAGAGATAAAATTCTTCCATATATGTTAGAACATGGAGCGTCACTTAGTGAAGATGAACAGAATCGTTTGTTGTATTATGTATTACATCACGATGATCATATGTCCCTTAGAATCAAACATCTTAGAGAACATTTGAAACTAGTAGATTTTGAAACATTTCAAAAGTTAATGTTATTAGAAGTAGCAGATGCGAGAGCACATGTATTATTGCCTATCATCGTAACTAGAATTGATATTTGTTCTCAATGGAGTGGACAATATGGAATTCAAAAATATCATGAATTATTAGAAGAAAAAAGAGTCAACTGAATGACTCTTTTGCTTTAGTATCAATATCGATATAAATGTTTTGATAGTTTGTAAAATCATTTGTTTTGATAGAACGATACATGTTTTTTAATGTATCTAATTGTAATACTTGTTTCCAATCTACGAATTCTGTGGAATTATTATATTTCTTACAAATTTCTGAGATTTGAGATTCTAATGTATTCAATAATAAGCTATCTCTTTCACGTTTTGAAAATGCATCAAGATATGTTTCTACAATATCATATGTTTTGATATCTTTACCTTCTATTTTTAGAACGATGGAATCGTATTGGGAATTGTCTTTCCATGCGGAAGAATCAGAGTATGCAACGATTTGCCAATCATAATTGGAATAATCAGAAGCTTTGCGATCTTGTAAGTAAGTATGGGTAGATTTAAATACAACATCAAAACCTGTATTATCATAGAGACATACATAGTTAGAATCACCGCATTTTTCCATCATCGCATAACCAATCGGTTTTGGTTTTCGTACAACTTTTCTTCTCATGGCTATAGTATAAAAAGCTTTGGTAATATTTTGGTTATATCAGAATAATTTGTGAAAACTTTTCAAGAAAAACGATAGCCTTGGATCGCCTTAACATCAGATAAAATCATAAATACATTGGGATCAATTCCTGTAATTGTGTGTTGTACATCCTTAAGTTTAGAAATTGGTATAGCACAAAGAATGATTTGTGTTGGTTGATTGGTGTAACCATGTTTGCTAGAAAGCAATGTTAAACCAATATCATTTTCTTTTAGAAGAACTTCTTTCATTTGATTAGAAAGATCTGTGATAATTAGAAGTTGTACCAAAGAAGTTCCTTTCAATAAGACTTTGTGCAATACAACTGTAGATATCGCAATTGCGGTTAGACCATATAAGATTTCTTCTTTTGTATGAAATGGAATTTGTAATAAAACGATACAAAGATCAATGCCATTCACAACATAAGATAAATTGATATTCGTTTTATTGTGAATCCATAACGCTAAAATATCAAAACCCCCTGAACTACCATCGCTATTCAATATGAGTCCAATGCCACATCCCATACAACATCCACCAATGACTGAGGCAAAGAATATATCTTCTACCATAGGATACAAAAAAGATAATGAATCAAATAAAGAAAATAATGTTGGAAATATAATTGATGAAATTAACGTTTTCATTGCGAATTCTTTTCCAAAACAAAAATATCCAAATATAAACAAAAGAAGTGTAATGCCATATACGTAGAAATTTAAAGAGATTGGTAAGATTTGATTGAAGATACTAGACAAACCAGAAATGCCTCCTAATAAAACATGATGGTCTAATAAAAACACACGAATGCCAAGTGCTAAAAGAAAATTTCCTAAAATTATCATCAAAACTTTTTTCATACTTTTCTTCTCCTTCACCGTGAAGAAATATATACTGATTAAGAAAGGATTTTTGTAGTATAGGCTACAAAAATAAGAAATTATGACGAAATTAAATGCAGAATGGTTATCCATTGTTCAAGAATACGCAGTAGAAAAGAAATATGAAAAGAATGAAATGGTGTATCGGACGTATGAAGATGCAAATTGTATTTTTTTTGTATTAAAAGGAAGAATACGTGCCTATGCGATAACGAATGAAGGACAAGAAGTAACGT
>CAVLCI010000041.1:0-15935 GCA_963661415.1 Bifidobacteriaceae bacterium
GAAATATCTCAACAATTATTGCAAGCAAAAAATTTCAATGAATTTATTAAATTCTTTGAAAAAATATAAATCATTAATAGAAAAGGAATGGGTATTCATATGGTCACAATATTATTAAAACAAATCATCATAATGTTTGTGTTAATCACAATAGGTTATATTTTCTTCAAAAAGAAAATGATAACTGTACAAGGAAGTAGTGATATGGGAAAAATACTTCTTTATCTTGTTGTACCAGTTGTGATTATCCAAAGCTTCTGGGTAACTAAGACACCTGAAAAAACAACTGAATTAGGATACTCTATTTTATTATCATTCATCGCTATGCTTGTTTCTGTCATAGTAAGTTATATTGCATTCGGAAAAAAAGATGGTATTTCTGCTTTTTCTAGCGCATTTTCTAATGCAGCATTTATTGGAATTCCTCTAGTGACCGCAACAATCAGTGAAGAATCTGCGTTCTTTATAGCGATGATGATTGTTTTGATTAACGCTTTACAATGGACGATTGGTGTATATATGATTTCAAAAGACAAAAACGCTATTAGTGTTCAAAAAATCATTACAAATCCTATTGTTATATCCGTGTTAATAGGTCTCATCTTATATTTTTCTGGAATACCACAACCAGAAATCATGACTTCTATATTTTCTAATATCAAAGGACTTAATACTGCTTTAGCGATGCTTATTTCTGGAGCATATCTAGCACAATCTGATTTATTAAAAATGCTCACAAAAAAGAATACATATATTGTTTCATTATTCCGATTATTGATTATTCCTTTGATTATTTTAGCTATTTTCTACTTTTTACCTATTGGAACTTTAGATATTAAATTAACAATTGTTATTGCGGCAGCTTGTCCTGTAGGAAGTAATGTCGCAATATTCGCACAACAATACAACAAAAACTATACAGAAGCTGTAGAACAAGTATGTCTTTCAACCATTTTATGTTTAATTACATTACCATTACTTGTTGGATTTGCTTCAATGATTCTTTAATGTCAAAAATAAAACTTATACAAATAATTATTTTGTGCTACAATTCCTTTCCGAATTGTAGTAGGTATTCATTGGTAACGTATTTCATCCTCTGATGATAACGAACAACACTCGAGATTCGTAATCATAGGAGGATTTTTTATATGCCAAAAACAAAATTTGAAGATGTTATTTACACAGCTATTATGGCCTTAGTTATGGTCTATGGAATGGTTGTCTACAATGTTGCGTTAAATACTGGTGGTGTGAGTGGTATAACATTTATTGCTGCAGCACAGGAATTACCTATTACAGCTACCATAGCTTTTATTTTAGAATTCTTTATTGTTGGTAAGATTGCTCGAAAACTTGCTTTTACAGTTATGAAACCAACAGATAGACCACAATTTATTACATATGCTATTTCAATCTGTATTTGTTGTATCATGTGTCCAATTATGAGTTTGATTGCGACATTATTATTCAAAACACCATCTTTTGGTACATGGGTACAAACATTCGCTATGAACTTTCCAATGGCAATTTGTTATCAAATGTTTTATTGTGGACCATTTGTTAGACTTATCTTTAGAACTATTTTTAGAAGAAATGAAAAGTAACAAAAAAGTGCTAGATATTGCATATATGCATTATTTAGCACTTTTATTTAACGTAATTCTTTTTTGAATTCTACTGTTTTCTTATTTAGAACTTGTTGTAAAGCTTGAATGATAATGAAGTGATCTTTCCCTTCATGCAATCCACTTACCATGATAGAAGCAATTAACTTCCCTTCTAGATTAAAAATCGGAAAGGAACCTCCTGAAAATGTATTCTCATGATTACTATTGATTTCAGCATTTACATACATCCAAGCACTACTATGTCCTTGCTGTAATAAAGCTTCATGTTTATAGGAACAGAATATAAAATTTCTTTCTGCTTTATCATCCATTGCGTATTGAAAGATAACAAGTCCATCGCTTTCTCGAACGATTTGAATAACAAGTCCTCTATCTTCTTGTTTCGCTAAATCAATGATAGTTGCACCTAATTTAAATGCATCTTCACTATGAAATGAATCATATCGAAGATCTTGTTCTTGTTGCGAAAGAATATCTAAATCAGATTGTGTATACATCACATGTGTCCTTTTACTTGATAAGAGTCTTCTGTATACTGCATTAGTTCAAATCGATTTCCATCTGGATCATGGAACCATTGTTGGTATGTTCCACTAGGCCCTTTTGAAATTTCAGTATCTGGTGTAATTCCTCTAGATTGAATTTCTTTAGAAGCTTCATAGATATCATCTACTGTTAATGCGAAATGTGAATAACCTACATCTTCATTCCATTCTCTATGTGGTTTTTGATCTGGATTGGATGGAAACAATTCAATGAATTGACCTTCCGCAATTTCAATATATGTATAGAAAATACCTTCTGGATCTTCTTGGGCTTTTTGATACATAGCTGGTCTATCTGGTCGATTTGCGTATTCTTTCCATCGAACAATGACCTTTTGTTTTAAACCTAGTTTATTACAATAAAAATCTAACATCTCATCAAAATGATCTGTATAAAATGATACATGCATAATAGAATTGAATTTCATTTGTTTGCTCCATTATAAGAAATTTCTTACAAACTGTTGCTTTCTAGTATATGCTTTCCATTGTGTACCTGGATCATCATATTTCATAAAATTCGTCCATGCATTCAACATCGATTCTGATAAACGATAATCCTTGACTGTCATATCCCTCCAACAACGATCTAATGTTCCAAATACATACCAAAGTTCAGATGAATGGAAAGCTCCAGCATCATCAGAAGGCAATTGTCTACAAAAGTAATACATATATACAGGTTTTTTAGAATATGTTGAACGGATATTACAGAAGTTCGTACAACCTTCATAGAACTTGCTTTTTCTTGCGTCTGAACCACTTTCAATCGTGATATCTTGGCTTGTCATACCAATCATATATGGAATATCATGAATTCTTAGATTTTTAATTGAAGTATTCATATCTTCTAATAAAACATATCCGTCATTAACTGGACCAAATGCCAAACCATTTTGTTGTTTATAAAGTTCTGGAAGAATTGAAACAAGTTTTTCAGTTTTTACTTTTCTCAATCCTGCAACACTTTTCACCTTACATAATTGCTTAATTTGATTACTTACTTCATATGCATCTGTGAGCTTTTTCGTTGTAGATAATCCATTATCAACACCTGCTCCAGATTGAAAGATTGCGTTATGAATCATCCCTTTTGTAAGCGGAGAAGATACTAAAGCTTGTACACTCATCGCTCCAGCTGATTGTCCAAATACCGTAATACGATTTTTATCTCCACCAAACGCATCAATGTTTTCATACACCCATCTTAATGCTTCAATTTGATCCAATAAGCCATAATTTCCTGTTGTTCTAAAATTGTTTTCTTTTATAAGATCTTGATCTGCATAAAATCCAAATACACCAACACGATAATTAATTGTCACAAGAATCACATCTCTAGCCGCAAACTTTTCACCATCAAATTCCATTTCAGAACCAAATCCATGGTCAAATGCTCCACCATGAATCCAAAAAGCAACTGGAAACTTTCCTTCTTTTCTAGGTGCCCATATATTTAAATACAAACAATCTTCGCTTTGTTTAGGAAGAGGAAATCTTTGATCTGTATAAAACTCTTTTCCATAAAATCCACTCGTTGGATCCGCTTGTGGACATTGTGGTCCAAATTCCAATGCAGAATAAACGCCATCCCACTTTGCTTTCTTCATTGGAACTTTAAATCTTCTTTCTCCTATAGGTGCCTCTGCATATGGAACGCCTCTAAAAATCATGCTTGAGACTTTTGCTTCACCTTCTAATATTCCTAGTTTTGTCTTTACTTGTATTGTATTCATCTTAATCTCCAAAAAAAGAACTCATTCTTTGACTTCTTTTAATTTCACGAAGTCAAAGAAAGAATTCTTCATTAAATCTAGTGTCATTTGTTTTGTCTCTTCAACACTTCTTGATCCACCAATATCATTTACAAACATACGAATATTCAAAGCTAAAGATTCCGCATAATATCTGCTTAATAATTCATTTGAATATTGTGGAAGATAATCTTGTTTTCGATATCTTTCCAAAAATTGTAAAACTAATATTCTTAAGTTATCACGAATCATATCTTCAAAACTATTTTGACCAGTAACATGATATGCAATTCGATAAAATTCTTTATTCTCTAACAAAACCTGTAAAGAATCTGTCAAAGCTTTTTCAAACTCACCACTCGCTACTGAATCTTTTGCGTTTTCAACAATATCATGATAAATGATCCAATTCAAACAATCATATTTATCACTAAAATAGTTATAAAACGTGGCACGAATAACACCTGTCGCATCACAGATTTGTTTGATCGTTATTTTCTCAAACAAACGTTTTACCATCAGCTGTCTTAAATTCTCTGCCAAAGATATCTTCATGAGATTTTTATGATATTCCATAACTACCTCATCACTACATAAACAGTTATCAAAAAGATGCCGAAGAATACCAAAAGAGCGCCACCAATCATACCAGCAATTCTTTGATACTTCGCTCCTAAATTATAACCGATAATCAAAGCACTTAACACAGTTAAAAATGTAATTACAAAAGAAATCACAGCCGCATTCACTGCAGTTACAGACAAAAATCCATAAGCAGCACCAATAAAGAATGTATCTACACTTGTATATAATGCTTTTCTTAATAAAGATTTCCAATCAAATGCATCATCTAATTTCTCTTCAAATCCTTTATTCATTTTAGATTTCACAATTGATAATGTTCCAATAAAGAAAACAATCAATGCCGCAATCATGATTTCTATTCTTGCACGTTCAATACTCATCACAAATGGTTCACTCACCAAATATCCAAGCATAAACATACCTGTGGCAACTACCGCAAATTCTAATGCATATAAGAATATTTTTTTACTATTTAGATTACGAAGTTGTGCACCTTTATTCATCATGACAATAAAACCATCAATTGATAAACCTAAAAAAATCAATATATGTTGAATCATGTCCCTTCTCCTTTTTTACCGCTATTATTTTACAAAATCATCTTTTATTTTTAGATATACAAAATATATTATTTGTATGAAAAAAGATCTGCTTTCACAGATCTTTTTCATCCTATTGTTAGGAGGGAAAGAAATTAACTCTTTTGGAGTATCTATATGATACTAATCACTTGTGTTAGTTATATGTTGAATTTGTGAAAGATTCGTGAAACTATCATTTCACAACAATTCCTAACAAGCTTGCCAATACAATTGCTTGTTCTTCATTCACTATTACACCCTTAAGATTTTCAGGCAATATCGCAATATGATTGATTGTACTTGTAGATAAATCGATTCCATTTAAGGATGTTTGATTTATTTCACATCCACTCAAATCACATTCTACTACATGCATATCTTTGAATTGTACAGAACTCAAAGATCCATCTTTTAAGATACATTGGTTCCATTCACAACGATTCCATTTTGAAGAATTCAGATTCAATAGCGTACATTGAGAATGAATGATTTTTACATCTGTAAACGAACAAGCTGATAAATCAATTCCTGTCATTCTACAATTTTGAAAAATACATCTTCGAAATACAGATTCTTCAAAACTTGCATTAGAGAAATCACAATGGTCAAAGATCACATCTGCAAACAAACAAGATTCCATCAATGTATGAAGCGTCATATTTGTAAACTTACACTCATAAAATTCCAATTGTTTGTAATCATCATCCATTTCTTCATTCTCAAATTCACAATTATCTACGCGATATCCATCAATATCATAAACTGATAGCAGCTTTAATTCTTCACTGTAACTTGGTTCAACAATTTTCTTCATGAAGCTATTTTACTAGAAACAAATATAAAATCTATTGTTTTATTTCTCTACAAACATTTATTTATACAATGATAAACAATCAATAAACTTCTCTCGAAATGTCATTGTGCCACCATTCTGTTTTTCTGTTTGTTTTTTTGAAAGTTCTCCTGTTTCCTTCATAAGTCTACATAACCACGCTGCAGATTGAACAGAATTCTCAACAGAAAGAACTGCTCCCAAAAGTGCACTTGACATACACCCCATTCCTGAAACACGGGACATGATTTCATCTCCTCCACTGATACAAAAACTCTTTTTTCCATCTGTTACAAGATCAATCTTTCCAGAAGCAATCAAAATCATCTGATGTTTTACACAATATTGTTTCATCATTTTAAAAAGTGCATCTGGATGCTTTTGATCTTCTTTAGATGCTTCTACACCACATTGCCGATTTTCATTATTTATCAGTGCATAGATTTCAGAATAGTTCCCTCGCAAGCAATCTACATGAGAAATTTCCAATAACTCTAATAACTTTTTTCTACGAAATGTAGACCCTGATATTCCAACAGGATCAACAACAATTGGATGATTACAAACATTTGATTGTTTCGCTGCCAAAAACATTGCATCAAAATCATCTGTTGCCCCAAAATTACAAACCAATGCATTACATCCCAAAGTAATTTCTTCAACTTCTTCCTTATGATGTGCCATCGTAGCTGATGCGCCTATCGCTAATAAAGCATTCGCACAATCATTGACCGTCACAGTATTTGTAATGCAATGTATGATTGGATGCTTTTTTCTAATTTCTTTTATCATTTCTTTATCCATATATCTTTACCTTTTTGAATAATCTCCACCAATCGCAAACGCATGATTCATTGGACCGCTTCCTTTTCCTAAATCAAGCATTGCTTCTAATGCACCAGAAAGATAATTCTTCGCATATAAAACAGAAGTTTCTAAATCATACCCTTTCGCTAGATTTGAAGCAATCGCGCTAGATAAAGTACAACCAGTACCATGAGTATTAGGATTATGAATACGTTTACCTTTAAACCAAATAACACCTTTTTCCTTAGAATAAAGTAAATCATTCGCATCATTTAAGTTATGCCCACCTTTTAGAAGCACATTACAACCATATCTTTCATAAATGTTTTTCGCTACAATTTCCATATCTTTTGTTGATGTTATTTTTTGATTGCTTAAAACTTCGGCTTCTGGGATATTTGGTGTAATTACAGTAGCTAATGGCAACAATTCTTTTTTCAAGGTGCTAATTGCATCTTCATTAATCAACCTCGCACCACTTGTCGCAACCATAACTGGATCCACAACAATATTCCTTGCGTGATAAAAAGACAATCGTTCTGCAATCACACGAATCAATTCACTCGAAGACACCATACCCGTTTTGATTGCATCTGGGTAAATATCTGTAAATACGCTATCTAATTGTTTCTTTAAAAATTCAGGTGTTGATTCCATAACATCTGTAACACCAATTGTATTTTGTGCAGTCAATGCAGTAATTGCACTCATAGCATAAACACCATTTGCGGTCATTGTTTTTATATCTGCTTGTATTCCTGCACCTCCACTAGAATCACTTCCTGCAATTGTTAATACGGTTTTCATTGAAGCATCTCCTTTAACGATTCTATTAACTTTTTCTTTCAATCTTTCTGTAGTTTCTTTAATATTCTCTTGTGCAAAAATACCACTTACGACTGCAACGCCAGACAAACCTGTATTTGTTAATTGATTGATATTTGTTTCATTAATTCCACCAATCGCAACAACTGGAATCTTTACACTTTTACATATTTCTTGAAACTTTGATAGTTCCATTGTTTTTGCATCTTTTTTTGTATTCGACCCAAACACAGCACCACTACCTAAATAATCAGCACCATTCTTTTCAGCATCTTTCGCTTGTTCAATTGTTTTCGCAGTTACACCAATCAATTTGTTAGCACCTAATATTTTTCTTGCTTCTAACAAAGTCATATCAGATTGGCCAATATGTACACCATCCGCATCTATTTTTTTAGCGAGATCTACATCATCATTCACAATAAATGGAACATGATATTTAGCACATAATTTTTTTAAATCTATGGCTTCACTTTCTAACGGTTTTGGCTTTTTACGATATTGAATCATCGTCGCACCACCTTGCAAAGCCTGCTCAACTTGTTGAATCATACTACTATCACCATCTAACAAACAATCTGTTATTGCATATAACAACAATGTATCTTTATTCATATTTTTCTCTCTCCTCACAAAAACAAAAAACGAACTCCATAGGGAATCCGTTTAAATCAAAACGTTATATATTTCCCTACGTTGGCATTACCCAAATCAGGTCGACGGTCAAAGCACACTAGCTTACTCTCAGCCCATTTCGTATGAGCTCCCTTGTTTATTCTTTTCATCATTTTATCATTTATTTATATTTATGGTTACATCTTTTAACAAGACATCAAAAAAAGAGATTCTTTACACATATCAGTGCTTGAAATCTCTTAATCTTTTATAATTTTTCAATAACGGATGCAATGTATTTAGAGAATGGTTCCGCAATCATTTGTGTAACATCATCCACTTCTTCTGAAGTTACCGCATCATTTTTTAAACCGGCTGCCATATTTGAAATGACTGAAAATCCTAACAATTTCATGGAACAATGTGCAGCAGTTAATGCTTCTGTTACTGTAGACATACCAACCGCATCACCACCTAATACTTGAATCGCTCTAATTTCTGCAGGTGTTTCAAATTGAGGACCTGTCATATAGAAATACACACCTTCATGGAATGTTAAAGGACAAGTGTCTGTTAAACTCTTTGCGACATCTCTTAATTCCTTTGTATACATATCAGAGATATCAAAGAATCTTTGACCAAATTCTTCATCATTTCTACCTCTCAATGGAGAAGCACCTGTCATCTTAATATGATCTTTGATGATCATAATATCGCCTGGCTTATAATCTAAATTACAACCACCTGCAGCATTTGTCAGAATCAATGTTTTTACACCCATCAATTTCATTACTCTAACAGGTAATACTAATTGTTCAAAATCATATCCTTCATAGTAATGAAATCTACCAGACATACACATTACATTCTTGCCTGCAATCTTACCAAAAATCATTTTTCCTGCATGCGAAGAAACAGTAGATGTCAAGAAATTTGGGATTTCTTCATAAGGAATTTCAATTGGATTTTCAATTGATTTCGCTAAAGGACCTAAACCTGAACCTAATACAATACCAATTTCAGGAGTAAATGGAATTTTCTCCTTCAAATAATCTGATGCTTTACTACAATATTCTTTATCGTAATTCATTTCTGTACCGCCTTTTTCTTTTTACGTGCTGATGAAATTACCATCGCTATGATCGTTCCAATATATGGAATCGCATTTGTTAATTGACTCTTTATGGAAGCTTGTAATACAACACCCAATCCTTGACATGCTCCAAAGAATAAGCTTGTAAACATTACTGTAAGCGGATGATTCATTCCCATTGAAGCAGCTGCCATGGCCATAAATCCTCTACCACTTGTCATATTTTCTGTAAATAAAGTAACATTTCCCATTGCCAATGCAACACCACCAAGACCACATAACATGCCAGAAAGAATTACAACTTTCATCTGTAAGCTTGTGCCCTTTGTTCCAAGAGATTCTGCAGCTTCTTTATTGATTCCTACTGCTTGGCAATGATATCCATTTACAGTCTTATATAACCATATAAAGATAATAATCGCAAGAATATAACAGAAATAATCTAAGATCGTTAATCCATTAAAGATCGTACCCAAAACAGGAATCTGACTAATTCCAGGAATCTTCACTTTAATCATAGATACAAGTCTTTCATCACTCAAAGTACCTCTTACATTGAAGATTTTATATAACATAAAACTTGTTAGACCACCAACCAATAAATTCAAAGCAGTACCAACGACCATATCTGCAGCTTTATATTTCACTTGTAACAAAGCAACTACGCCACTTACCAATGCACCCGATAAGATTCCCGCAAGCATTGCAAGTAAGACACTACCTGTAAAATAATTGACCGCAATAGAAGTAAAACAACCAATTAACATTTGTGCTTCTAAAGCAACGTTAAAGATTCCAACTTGTGCACAAATTGCACTTCCTAAGGCAACAAATAAGATTGGTGAAGTAGATTGAAGAACAGAGTGGATTACTGTAGCGATATATTGTCCATTCATGCTTCAACACCTCCTTCATTCACATTTCTATCTTTTTTTCGATTATGTCTTAATTTCACAACAACTTTAATAGATACAAATAATGTAATACAACATTGAATGATTGTTGCGATTTCACTTGGAATACTCATTGATCTCTGCAATGTAGAACCACCAATCTGTAATCCACTTAAAAAGATAGAAGAAATAAAGATTCCAATTGGATCTAAATTCGCAATCAACGCAGCCATTAATCCAGTCCAAGCAAAGTTTGTTGAAGTAAGCATACTATCTACAAATCTACCTGCAACACCAAACGCATATGTACATCCAGCAATTGCACCAATAGCACCAGACAATGCCATTGTAATCAACATCACTTTCTTTTCTTTGACACCACCATATTGTGCAAAATGTGGATTGAAACCTGTCATCTTTGATTCATAACCAAGAATTGTCTTCTTTTCAAAAAACACCATAAATATTGTTAAGAGAATCGCAATGATAAAACCAAAATTCAAATTACTGCTCTTAAAGAATTTTGTTAATTCGACACCTTCCGCAAATTCCTGTGTTTGGATAGCAATAGTATCACCACCTGTATCTCTTAAAGGATATGTAACCAAATAAGAAGTAATATTATTAGCTACATAGTTCAGCATCAATGAAATAATGATCAAACTCGCGCCAAACTTTCTTTGAATCACAGCTGGAATAAGTGCATAGATTGCTCCAACAGCCATTCCAACTACCCATGCAACGATGAGTACAAGCCAAGCTGGTCCAGACATCTTTAATGCAACGATAGCTGCCGCAATCGTTCCAGAAACCATTTGTCCTTCAACTCCAATATTGATAAAACCTGCTCTCCATGCCATCGCAGTCGCTAAAGCACAAATAATAATTGGTGTCGCTCTTGTTAGCGTTTCACATAGATAATATGGTTTGACAAAAGATCTTTCAAACATGATTGCATATACTGATAGTGGATTTTCTCCACACATCAAAATAACGATTGCACCAACTAAAAGTCCAAAAAATGTCGCAATCACTGGTCCTTTAATTCTATTCCAAAATTGAATCATCATTGTTTTCAAATCAAATTTCTTCATGGAGCGTACCTCCCATCATTAGAATTCCAAGTTTTTGTTCAGAAACATTGTTTCTTGTAAATTCACCAACAACTTTTCCTTCGTACATAACATAAATACGATCAGAAAGTTTTAAGATTTCTGATAATTCAGAAGAAATCAATAACACACCTTCTCCATTGTTTCTTTTTGTAACAAGATGTTTATGAATATATTCCATTGCACCAATATCAACACCTCTTGTTGGTTCTGCAGCAATTAATAGTGGTGAATGTTGTTCAATTTCACGTGCAACAATTAACTTTTGAATATTACCACCAGATAGTTCACCAGCTTTTTTTGTTAAACTTTCTGCTTTAACACCATAATCATCAATCAACTTCTGTGTAAATTCTTTTGTTGCTTGATTGTTTAATAAACCATGTTTAGATAAAGAAGGTTTATATTGATGTGCCATGATGGATGTTTCAACCATATCTGCTTGTGCTGCACATCCCCAATAATATCTATCTTCCGGAATACATGCGATACCATCTTCACGAATCTTCCCAACAGATTCATCTGAAATATCTTTTCCATCTAATTCAATCTTACCTTCATCAATATGTTGTAATCCTGTAATACAACGAATCAATTCTGATTGTCCATTTCCAGAAACCCCAGCAATACCAACAATTTCATTTTGATCAACATGAATTGATAAACCATCTAGTATGTTCTTATCACCAGCACCATGTAATACTGCATCTTTCACATTCAAGATACATTCACCTGGTTCTTTATCTTCAATTACACTATTTTCAATGTGTCTACCAACCATAAGATAGGACATTTCTTCAATTGTTGTATCTTGAATATCCATATCCTTGATATATTCTCCTGTACGCATAACAAGAACGTGATCTGCAACTGCTTCTACTTCATTTAACTTATGTGTAATAATAATCAAAGATTTTCCCATTTCCGCAAGTTTTTTCATTGTCTTCAACAATTCATCAATTTCTTGTGGTGTTAATACTGCAGTTGGTTCATCAAAAATGATAATATCTGCATCTTGTGCTAAAACCTTTAAAATTTCTACACGTTGTTGTAAACCAATTGGCAATTCATCAATGATTTTATTTGCATCTACTTTTAAACCATACTTTTCACAAAGTTGTTCAACTTTTTGATTTGCTTGTTTTCGATCAAAAAAGATCTTATGTTTTTTTGGTTCATTACCATAAACAATATTTTCAGCAACAGTTCTAGATTTCAACAACATAAAATGTTGTTGAACCATTCCAATATGAAGCTTCATTGCTTCATGAGATGATTTAATATTTACTTTTTGTCCACGGAGAAAAATTTCACCCTCTGTAGCTTGTTCAAGGCCATAAAGGATTTTCATTAATGTTGATTTTCCAGCCCCATTCTCACCAATTACTGCGAGAATCTGACCTTCATAAAGTTTGAGATTAATATTATCATTTGCTTTTAATGTTCCATAAAGCTTTGTAATATTCCTCATTTCTAGAATAGGTTCTTTTGTCATAATTGCCCTTCCTCAAATTAGAAAAGAGCTTACCCAGCTCTTTTCTTTCATCCAATTAATGTTTTTTAATTACTTCTTGCTAGCGTTGTAAGTATCTTCATCTGGGATAGTTGTTAAATCAAGCTTACCAGACTTAATATCTTCAACAATTTGCTTTAAAGTTGCAATATCATCATCAGATAATCTATCAGAACGTGGATTTTCGCTATCATAGTTTACATAAACAGCACCGATAGCACCTTCGTTAATTCCCCAAACTTCATTATCTGTGTTCCAATCTTCAAAGAAGGAATCAATAATCTTTTTAGTTGTTGTGTAAGTATCCTTGATCTGAGAAGATACGATCCATGGATTGCTTGGATCTGTATGGTCTGTATCTTGACCAGATGTATAGAATTCTTTTTCTTGTGCAGCTTCAAATACGCCAGAGTCACCACTTGCAGAAGCACCATTGATGAACAAAGCACCTTGTGCAGCTTCTTGTTCAGCTAATGTCTTAGCAGTTGCAGGATCATCATAAGAACCTACATAGTTAAATACGAATGTTGCATCAGGATCTTGTGAAAGAACACCTTCCATAAATCCATAACGATATTTCCATGAACCAGAACCTTCAGTTGCATGAACGCCACCATACAAATGAGAATCACCATCTACAACAAGAGCAGCTAATGCACCAACTAAATATGCACCTTCTTGTTCGTTATAAGAAACACACTTGATCTTATCGCTATCAACTTCTGTATCAATTAATGCGAAAGCTGTATCTGGATAATCATCACAGATTTCAGACATTGGATCAGCACATTCCCATCCACCACCAATAACGAGGTCATAACCTTCTTCAGCATAAGCACGAATGTTTTCGCTGTAAGAAGCAGTATCTGCACATTCTACGTTAGAAGCTTCGAAGCCGTAAGTTTCAGCACTTTCTTCTAAACCTTGAATCATTTGTGTCAAGAATGTGTTAGAACCGATTGTACTTGTAACAAGTGCAATCTTCATACCTGCACCAGCCTTATCAGCTGTAGAAGCGGATGTTGTATTGCTAGAAGAACTGCATCCAACCATAGAAGATGCCAAAGTTACTGCTAACAACCCTTTTGTAAACTTGTTCATTTCATTTCTCTCCTTTAACAAATTTTTTACAAGCATTTCGCTCGATGGATTAAGTATATTTGTAAACCCACCACATTTCAATAAAATTATTCGTTATTTCACAATCTTATTTGATTTTTTACAATAAAATTTTCTTTTTTGTTTCAAAACAGATTTTTTACACGAATTTCACATTTAAAATCAACAATTTCAATCAACAATCGAATTTCATTTTCTTCATTTAATGTAATCGTTTTCAATCATTTTTGATGCTTCATCTAATGTTTCACAAACTGCTGTAACAAGACTTCTGATTTCTTTATTTGGTTGAACTAAGTCAGGTACCATGATTGTTTTAGCACCTGCTGTTACACCTGCTTGTACACCATTGTATGCATCTTCAAACACATAACATTCTTTTGCGTCCAAGCCTAATTTTTCTGCAGCTAATAAAAATATATCAGGTGCAGGTTTTCCATGTTTCACATCTTTTCCACTTACAACAACTTCAAAATAATCTTCTAGATGACTTCTTTTCAAATTCATAAGAATCATATCTTTTGGAGAAGAAGATGCCACTGCCATTTTTACACCATGTTTTTGAAACATTTCTAAGATATTTAAAAGTCCTTCTTTCATTTCAATTGGATTATCCATTTCATCACGCGCAACACTTTCAATGACACGATTACGGATCATTGTTCCATCTTCTACGTGATAATACTTTTGAATCACATCTAATGTATGTTGTCCATTGGAACCACATATTTCTTTTTTGAATTCTTCTGCTAATACAACACCCATTTCATCCGCAACTATTTTCCAATTGTTCTGCCAGATCTTTTCTGTATCAAACATTAAACCATCATGATCAAAAATTGCACCTTTTAACATAATTCCCTCCCTAAAATAGAATACCAACAATAATACACTACAATTTCTTGATTTCTATTTCTTTTTGTAAGAATATGATATTCAAATAATAGGAGAGTTTTTATGATTGATTTTTCTAACAGAAATGACAAAGATCTTGCGTTCATGCAACGATTTGAAAATATTGCTTGGTATGAAAAAGGACAAGTACGTATTTTAGATAGACGTATTTATCCAATTGAAACAAAGTTTGTAACTTGCACGCACTACGAGGAAGTCGCACAAGCCATTGCAGATATGGTCACACAATCCGAAGGTCCATACGTCACTTCCGCAATGGGAATGGCTCTTGCGACATATGAAATCAAACAAAGAAATCCCGAAGATATTACTACATATATTAAAGATGCTGCATATACGCTATCTCATGCACGTCCAACAACATCTGCACAAATGGAAAGAATCGTAAATGGTTCTGCTAGTCAAATCATTGATGCCTATCAAAAAGGCGCTGCTATTGATGAACTTGTTGATGTAGCTTTTGAATATGCCTATAACTATATTAATAACAATTACGCAAAATATACGCTCATCGGAAAAAATCTAGCAGATGTCATTCCTAACAACGGTTCCATCTTAACACAATGTTTTGCGGGAACAGTCGTTGGAACAATGTTAAGAGAATGCAAAAAAGCAAACAAAAATATTAAAGTATATTGTGCTGAAACAAGACCATACTTTCAAGGTGCTCGCCTTACAGCAAGTGTTGCCTGTGATATGGGATTTGATGTTACTGTTATTTGTGACAACATGCCATTTTATACAATGAAAACAAAACACATTGATTTATTCACTTCTGCTTCAGATGTCATCACAATGGATGGTCATGTCATCAACAAAGTTGGTACATCACAAATTGCATTATGTGCAAAACATCTTGATATTCCATTCTACGTAACGGGAACACCAGATCCATCTCATAATGATATGAGCACAATCGTTATTGAAGAACGCGATCCAAATCTCGTTATAGAATCCATGGGACAAAGAATCACTATGGAAGGTGTAAAAGGATACTATCCTGCATTTGATGTAACAGAGCCAGAATTTGTTACTGGTATTGTCACAGATAAAGGCATTTATAAGCCAGAAGATGTTCATCATTATTTTGATTAAGAAATACAACAAAAAAGTTC
>CAVLCI010000042.1:0-15921 GCA_963661415.1 Bifidobacteriaceae bacterium
AGAATAAGAGTGTCATTTTCATCTAACGTTAAACAAGAAGTTTCACAAAAAATCATGGAAGGTAACGATGCACGTGCAGAGTTATCTGCTTTAGTGCAGATGACATCTTCTTTATCGTTTTCAAACCGCGGAATGACGATTTTGGTATCTGTGGAAAACGCTGCAGTAGCTAGAACGATTTATCGCATGATCAAAGAAAGATATAATAGTGAAATTGAATTGTTTGTTAAGAAAAAAATGAATTTAAAGAAAAATCGAATTTATGGTTTACGTGTTTTATCTGGTGCACCAGTGATTTTGACGGATCTTGGAATCTATAGCGCACGTGGTTTATTACAAAAACCATTACAAAAAATCGTGGCTTCTGATAATAATGCACGTGCTTATCTTGCGGGTGCTTTCTTGGCAGGTGGTTCTATCAATCCACCAGAGAAATCTGATTATCATTTGGAAATTACAGCCGCAAATGAAGAACATGCGTATTTTATAAGAGACTTAATGAATCGCTTTTATTTAAACGCAAAGGTTATCGAGAGAAGAAATAAATTTATTGTTTATATGAAGGCGGCAGAAAAAATCGCGGACTTTTTAAGAATCATTGAAGCAGATCAAGCATTATTTGATTATGAAAATATTCGTATTGAAAGAGATCTCGCAAATAATATACAGCGTTTGAATAATATTGATGTCGCAAATGAAATGAAAGCACAATCTGCCGCATTAAAACAATTAGAAGATATTAAAAAGATAGAAGAAAATGGCAGATATGATTCATTAGATCAAAAATTAAAAGATGTCATTGAAATACGAAAAGAATATCCAGAAGCATCATTGAATGAATTGTGTGGGTTATTAGAAGAAAAGACAAAGAATAAAGTATCAAAATCTGGAATGCGCCATCGTTTTGTGAAAATACATGATATCGCAACAGATGGTGAATAATATGATGATAATCATTGTTGTTGTATTGATGTTTATGATTGGATATTTAAGAACAAGAAGATTATTAAAAGATGTAAAAGAAATCGGAAAGGAAAACAAATCAAATGATTAAAAGAGCAGAAGCTGAAAATATAGATGAAATCAAAGAACTTTGGAAAATTTGTTTTCCAGATGTAGATGCAAGATATAGAGAATTCTTTTTTAAATATATTTTAAAACCAGAAGATTGTTTTATTAAAGTATTAGAAGGAAAAATCATTGCGACACTTGTAAGAAATAAACATGCGTTGATGTTTAATTCTAGAGTATTACAAACAAGTATGATTATGGGCGTTTGTGTACATCCGGATTACAGACATAGAGGTTATATGCATGAAATGATGGATATTATTGTGGATGCATGTGAACATAGTGAACTAGTAACTTTGATTCAAACAGAAAAACCAGAAGGTTATGAACCATTTGGATTTCAAACGATTTATCATAGAACACAATTCCAAATTGAAAGAAAAGATGTTAAAAGAATTACGAATTTTGGATGTGCATATGATCCTTCACCAATTGATTTATTAAAAGTATATTCTGCATTTATTAAACGCTTTAATGGATTTTATACAAGAGACTTGGATTATTTCGTAAACTATAAAAAAGAAGTGAAAGCAATTGGTGGAAAAATTGTTGCCTATTATAATGGAAAAGATCAAATTCAAGGATATGCAGCAATGATACCAGAAGGGAATCAATTGAAAGTACAAGAACTTATTTATTTAGATTCTATGTCTTTGATGAAGCTATGCAATGCTGCTTTACAAGAAAAGAAAATTGTAAATTTGTATGTATCTGAAGCGGAAGATCTTTCAAAAGTATTTCCATATGCGAAAAAGATGACATATGATTCAACAATGGTTAGATTAAATGATTCTAAATTGTTCTCTAAAGTGTTTAGAACAAAAGTAGATACTGTACAAGAAGCTTTTCGTTTATCAAGAAAACCATTGAATTTAAATGAATTCTTTTAACAAAAAATATAGGAATAAAAAATAAACGATGCTGGGTTTTGAAGTGTCGTTTTTTGTTGATGTATGAATTGACTGAAAAAACATGTAAATTAAATAATTCACAATTGACGTTAGCCGCTGATAATTCTATAATTTAATAGCAACAAAAGGAGGTCTTTTAAGACAATTATGACAGATGTAAGAGTTGCTATTAATGGTTTTGGCCGTATTGGCCGTCTTGCTTTCAGACAAATGTTTGATGCTGAAGGATATGAAGTAGTTGCTATCAACGACTTAACAACACCTCATATGCTAGCTCATCTTCTAAAGTACGATTCTTCTCAGGGTCGTTACGTTGAAATTGGTCACGAAGATGATGTTACAGCTGATGACGAAGCTGGAACAATCACAGTTAAAGGAAAGACAATTAAGATTTATAAGGAACCAGATGCTAATAACTGCCCATGGGGTGATTTAGATGTTGATGTAGTTCTTGAATGTTCAGGTTTCTACACATCTAAGGCTAAGGCACAAGCTCATATCAATGCTGGTGCTAAGAAGGTAGTTATTTCTGCTCCTGCTGGAAATGACCTTCCAACAATCGTTTACAACGTTAACCATGAAACATTAACAGCTGATGACAAGATCATCTCTGCTGCTTCATGTACAACAAACTGCTTAGCTCCTATGGCTAAGGCTCTAAACGATTTGGCTCCAATTGAATCTGGTATCATGTGCACAATCCATGCATACACAGGTGACCAAATGATTCTTGATGGTCCTCAGAGAAAGGGTGACCTAAGAAGATCTAGAGCTGGTGCAGTTAACATCGTTCCTAACTCAACAGGTGCTGCTAAGGCTATCGGTCTTGTAATTCCTGAATTGAATGGTAAGTTAATCGGTGCTGCTCAACGTGTACCTACTCCTACAGGATCTACAACATTATTATTCGCAGTTGTAGACAAGGCTGTAACAGTTGAAGAAGTTAACGCTGCTATGAAGGCTGCTGCTACTGAATCATTCGGTTACAACACAGACCAAATCGTATCTAGCGATATCGTTGGTATGAGATATGGTTCATTGTTCGATGCTACACAGACAATGGTTTCTCCATTAGCTGATGGCAAGACACAAGTTGAAGTAGTTTCTTGGTATGACAATGAGAACTCTTATACTTCTCAAATGGTTCGTACAATCAAGTACTTCGCAAACGTTAAGTAATTGCTTATTTGACTGACGGAAGACGTTAGAGAAATCTAGCGTCTTTTTTCTGTTTTCATAAACAAAAAAAGAGCCATTTATTCAATGACTCTCAACATATTAATTATACTAAAAATAAAATTGAAAAAATAGACTATTCTTACAGAAATAATCAGCTATATTATAAGTACAAAGAAGAGATAACCAATCTTCAAAGGGAGGTCATAAAACTTATGAAAGGACCAGGAATTTATTAAGAGCGACTGAAATAGGTCGCAAATCAAAAGTTAATAATCTGAAGCTGAGCACAACAGAACAACTAATAGATTCAATATTCGAAAAAACTGATTCAAAGAATATTGTTTAACAATAAAGAAATCAGTAAACATGCCGAGATTATAAGTGAAGAAAGCAGTGTTTGAATAATATCCAGATTGAGATGACAAATACTACATTCGATGGACTAATAAAAGAAGACAAGAAAAGAAGAAAGAAATCTATCAGAATCACAAGTGCACAATGATTCGCAAAATTAGTTCAGTATAAGTAAGCGGAAAGCTACAGATTAGATAGGGAATCCTATAATAGGATTCCTTTTTTTGTGTAGTTGAAAATGCGTAAGTAAGCCATTAAAATAGAATGGGTGGAGGTAAATATGAATAAATTACCTGAAAAATTATCAATGTTACGAAAATATAATAATCTGTCACAAGGAGATCTTGCAGGTCGATTAAGTGTTCCAGTAACAGAATATATGCAATGGGAGAATGGAAATAAAATTTGTTCTATCCAATATTTAAAAAGAATGTCTGAAATCTTTGGTGTTTCTTTAGATGACTTATTAGATAATACAAAAACAATTGTCATTCCAGAACCTAAGTTAGAACAAAGTGTAAATATTCCTTTTCATGGTGGACAGGATATTAACGCAACGCAAGTATATGGCCAAACGATGCAAGCAACCCAACAATTTTCAACGCTTGATTCTGAAGAGGGAAATATGGGCCGTACAAGAGTGATGGATACTTCATCTATTTCTAAAGTGAGTGAACCACAACATGATAGTTATGAAGATGTGGATGAAAATGAAGAAGAATACGAAGAACCAAAGCCAATAAAAAAGAAGAAAAAAACACAACACAATGATAAGAAAAAGAAACAAACGATGATTATTATTAGTGCTGTTGCGGCATTAATATGTGTAGTCGCAATTGTGATATTCTTGTTGACAAATGCTGGTTCTAATTTAACAGTAGGTAGTGAAAATCGTATTGCGGTAGGAGATACATATTCTTTGTATGTGGACAATCAAGGAAACATTAAAAAGTATGGTAACTTTAATCCTTCTACAGCTTTCACAAATGCAGTGCAAGTTTCAGCGTTTGATGATCATGCGGTCGCTTTATTGAGTAATGGCACAGTTGTAAGTTCTGATGGGAATTCTGAAGTTAGTAATTGGAAAAACATTCAACATATTGCTGCGGGTAAAGATCATACAGTTGGTGTGACAGAAGAAGGAAAAGTAGAATGTACTGGTAATGATAGCGCATGTAAAGTATCTACTTGGAGTAATATTTCTTCCGTTTATGCGGGTAATGGTTTTACAATTGGTCTAACAAATGATGGTGCAGTAAAAGCTTCAGGTAATAACACAGACGCAGTAGCGAATCTAACAAATGTAAGACATATTAGTACTTCTGATAATAGTATTGTCGTAACAAAGAAAGATGGAACAGTTACGGTATATCCAATTGGCTCTACTTCTACGACTGATACAAGTACTTGGACAGATATTCAATCTACAGCAGTTGGTAATAACTTGGTTGTTGGATTGAAGAAAGATGGAACAGTGAGTATTTCCTATTCTGATGAAGAAGTGGTTAATAAAGTGACTTCTTGGAAGAATATTAAGTATATTGCCGCAAATGGAACTACAGTCGTTGGCATTGATTCCTATGGAAAGATGCATGGTGCGGGTGATAATACATATAGTCAATATGTGGATACATCAAGTGATGATTCTAAGTCAGAAACTGTCGATCAATTAGATGAAGTAAAGAATATTCAAGTGAATGTAACAACTGCGAATGTAGTTATTAAGTGGGACGCAGTAGAAAATGCATCATATTATGATGTTTCTGTTAACACTTCACCTGAAACAACAACAAAAGCTTCTTCTAATTCCACAAGTATTCCTTCCTCTGCATTGACGGATGGAGAATCATATACGGTGACAGTGACGGCTAAATCGGATAATGCGGATGTTAAAGAATCTTCAGCGTCTTATACATTTACATATACAGCGAAGACGGTACAACTTTCTACACCAAGTGGAATTACTGCGACGACTACGAATGATGGTTGGATGATTCAATGGACAGCAGTTGAACATGCAACATCTTATAAATTATCTATTGATGGTGGTGCAGAATTTGAAGTGACAGGCACAAATAGTTATACAGATACAGGTATGGAACAAGAAGGTAACCATACAGTTACAATCAAGGCTTGTTCTACTGATACGACATACACAGAAAGTGAAGTCGCAACAACGACTTTGCAGTATACAACACAATCCATTCGTATTAGTTTGTATTATGTAGATACAAATCAAACGTATAAGGGTGATACAACTGTTATGGTTAAAGTTGGTTTGAATTATACTTGGAAAGATTTAGATGCATTAGCTAGTAATTTTGCGGCTAATCAAGGATGGACAGTCAATGATGGTACAACACGAATTTTATCAGGAACAAGTGTAGTAAATATTACTGTTACAGATCCTGGTACACCAGTTGAAGGACCACAACAATAAGGAGAGAATCATGGATAAAGTTTGGTATTACATGAAAAAAGATAAATCTAAATATGGTCCTTATTCTGATAAAGAATTATGTGCTTTGATTCATCAAGGAATTATTGATGCAGATGAATATATTTGGATGACAGATATGAAGGGATGGTTGAAAGTACAAAATTCAATCTATTCTGAATTTCTTCCAAGTGAGGATGAAGAATCATTTGATGATTTAGATTAAGCGGTAGGTATTCTACTGCTTTTTTGTGTTATACTAATTTTGTTGAAACCGATGATAGGAAATAGTAGGGATTTTTGAAACAAGGAAGAGAAAAGTACATTTGGTGAAAGTACTTATGTGAATGAATCTTGAATGCATCCTGGAGGGTCTTATCGATAAGGTAGATAAGAACGTTCACTGCGTTAAAGTTTATGAGAAGTAAGAAAAGTGGAACCACGTTTTAGACGTCTTTTTAAAGAGACGTTTTTATTTTGGAGGGAATTATGATCAAACTATATAATAGTAAAACATTAAATGTTGAAGAATTTAAACCAATCAAAGAAGGTCATGTGGATATGTATGTGTGTGGACCAACTGTGTATAACTATGCACATATAGGAAATGCTAGACCGATGGTTGTTTTTGATGTGTTGAAAAGATTATTTGAAGCAGAAGGCTATAGTGTTACATATGTATCTAACTTTACGGATGTAGATGATAAGATCATCAATAAGGCAATTGAAGAAAATACAACAGAAGCAGTAATTGCGCAAAGATATATTGATGCATATCAAGAAGTACGTCAGTTATTGAATACGGAAGTTCCAGATATTACACCACGTGTTACAGAAACAATGGATGGTATTATTTCTTTTGTGAAAGAGTTGGTTGATAATGGAAGTGCATACGTTTCTGAGAATGGTGATGTATATTTTTCTGTTGATGCGGATGAAAAGTATGGAGAAATCTCTCATCAGAAATTAGATCAATTAGAAGCTGGCGCAAGAATAGAGGTGAATGATGGAAAGAAAAATCCATATGATTTTGCGCTGTGGAAAAAGACAGATAAAGGGATTCAATGGGATTCTCCGTGGGGGAAAGGTAGACCAGGATGGCATACAGAATGTGTTGTTATGATCAATCAAAATCTTGGAGATTATATTGATATTCATGGTGGAGGAATGGACCTGAAATTCCCACATCACGAAAATGAAGCAGCACAACAAGAATGCACACATCATAATGCGTTAGCGAATTTCTGGGTTCATAATGCGATGATTAACATTGATGGTCAAAAAATGAGTAAATCTTTAGGAAATACTTTATGGGCAAAAGATATTGTGGAAAAGTTAGGAACAAATCTAACAAGATGGTTAATGAGTTCAGTGCATTATAGAAAAGAATTAAATTTCTCAGAAGAAACAGTGGAAACTGCACGTAAAGAATTAGATAAAGTTTTAAATCCTATCAAACAAATCGATATCAAGGCACAACTCGCTAATGTTATATTACCAGATACATTTGATGAAGATAGTTATAGAGAATTCTTAAATCAATTAGATGATGATTTAAATACACCAAATGCATATACAGTCATTTTTGATACTATGAAAAAAATCAATCAAGGTTTGAGAACGAAAGAACCTGATTGGAATACTTTAGGAAAACTTAGAAACGCAGTTGTTAAGATGTTGGATATCTTAGGGATTGTTGTGGATAAAGTATCATTAAGTGAAGAAGATAAAGAAATCTTTGAACAATGGAATCTTGCGAAATCACAAAAAGATTGGGATGCGGCAGATCAATACCGTAAACAATTGAGCGAGAAGGGATTGTTGTAATGAACACAAATACATGTTCAGGAAGAACACTTGCCTTTTTAGGGGATGCGGTATGGTCACTTCTTGTAAGAGAATACTTGGTTGTTAATGGAGAAGGGAAAGGAAAGAAACTTCAAAAAGATAGCATTGCCTATGTTAGCGCAAAAGCGCAAGCTTCTTTCTATACTGCACTACATAACCAACAATTTTTTACAGAAGAGGAAGAAGAAGTTTTCCACAGAGGTAGAAATGCGAATGATGGCGCAACACCTAAAAATACAGATGTTCAAACGTATCGGATATCAACGGGTTTTGAAGCAATCTTAGGTGCATTACATTTAGAAGGTAAACAAGATAGAATCCATGATATCTTTAATGAAGTATTAAAAGTGAAAGGATAATCATATGTATATATACGGAAAAAATCCTGTTAGACAATTGTTTTTGGAACATAAAGAAGTGAAAGAGCTACTTTTATCTGTACAAGATAAAGAATTAGAATCGTTCGCGCAAAGAAATCATGTGAAAGTGAGAAAAACAGATAAGAAGAATCTGTCTAAACTCACAGGTACAGAACGACATCAAGGTGTGTGCGCGTTGGTAAATGATTATCAAACATATACATTGGAAGAACTTATGCAGAATAAGAATGGACAACATGGTCTATTGATCTTATTAGATGAATTAGAAGATCCACATAACTTAGGTGCGATTTTGAGAAGTGCAGATGCGGTTGGGGCAACAGGTGTCATTTTTAAGAAGACACACGCCGTTGGATTGACACCAACAGTAGCAAAAGTTTCTGCTGGTGCAATCGATACAGTGAAATGTGCAGCTGTAACAAATCTATCACGTGCTATTGAAATGCTTCAAAAGAATGGCTGGTGGGTCGTTGGAACAGATATGAATGGTCAAGATTATAGACAATTAAAATATGATTTTGATTGTGTGTTAGTTATTGGAAATGAAGGGAAAGGCATTTCTAGATTGATTAAAGAGAAATGTGATTACGTTGTTAAAATTCCAATGGTTGGAAAGATTGAATCATTGAATGCTTCTGTATCAGCTGGTGTATTGATGTATGGTATTTATAGTGCTAGAAATCCAATGTAATTATCCACAATAGAGTGTTTATAAAAGTAGGTTTTCCACAAGAATTTCCTACTTTTTATATGGAAATTTGACACATATTAGGAGACCACAACTCATTGAAGATATGTAAAAATGAAGTCGGAGGAAATATTATGAAAGACTATAATATTTATGAATTACTTTATTTGTATCATTGTGGAAGTGTGTATGCATTGGATTTCATTCAAGATGAAATGAAAGATCAATTATTTTATTGGACAGATGAAAAAGTGTCGATGAATCGTGGTGTTTATCAGATGTATTATGACGATCTTTATCAAGAAGCAATCTTAGGATTATATGAAGCAATCAATACTTATAGAAATGATAAAATGGCATCATTTTTAACATATACAAAAATGATCGTTGATAGAAGATTGAATAATTTTATGTTGCGTAACTTAAAAGGAAAAGAAAAAACAAAAGAAATATCATTAAATGCTGAAATGACAAATGATAAGAGTTATGTTGTAAATATACCAACAAATGATTATTTATCTATTCCAGAATATCGATTGATTTTCCGAGAATGTTTGGAAGGAATTGAAAAAACAGTTCAAGAGTTTAGCGTAGCGGAACGACAAGTCATGAATGAGTGGATTGATGAGAAAACCTATGATGAAGGAAGTCGTCATTTGAATATGTCCACAAAAACTTATGAAGGAAAATTACGAAAAGTGAAAAAAGCGTTAAGAAATACGTGTTTAAAGGCATAAAATAGTTTGCGTTGGATGATATGTTGTGTTAGAGTATTAAAGCATTTGAAGGAGTTTTTCGTAATGGCAAAAGATGATAAGGCAATCTTGGCCTGTGAAGTGTGTCTTTGCAGAAACTACACTACACACAGATCAAAGAAGAACAATGGCAAACGATTGGAGTTGAGAAAGTTTTGCCCGCATTGTGGTAGAGTAACACTCCATAAAGAAACAAAATAGGAGGTTTCTATGGCTGAAGAAACTAAAAAGAAAAAAGAAAAAAAAGTGAAAGATAAAAAACCAAAGGCAAAGAAGGATCATTGGTTTTCATTTAGTGGAATTCGTAAAGAAGCAAAGAGAGTTAGATGGCCACATTGGAAGAGTGAAGGACAGAATAATCCTGGTATTTTCCAGAATTCTGGGGAAGTTATTCTTTTTACAGCATTCTTTGCGGTATTCTTTGTTCTTTGTGAATTTGGAATTACATTCTTATTAAAGTTAATTGGAATTGGAGCGTAATATATGTCAGAAATGGATATGAATTTATTGGATGATGAAAACAACAAACGTTGGTATGTTGTTAACACATATTCTGGACATGAAAATAGAGTAAAAGAAAATCTTGAAAAACGTGTTGAAACAATGGGTATTCAAGATTGCTTGTTTAGAATCGTAGTTGCAGAAGAACCTGAAATTGAAATCAGAGGAAATAAGAAAATTGAAAAGATGCATAATCTTTTCCCGGGCTATGTATTTGTTGAAATGAAGATGACGGATGAAGCTTGGTATGTTGTTAGAAATACACCAGGTGTAACAGGATTTATTGGATCATCTGGTGGTGGTGCAAAACCTTTCCCTGTTTCTCCAGATGAAATGGAATCTATTTTAAGAAGAATGGGTCAATCTGATAAGAAAGTAGTTGTTGACTTTAAGATTGGTGACACAGTTAAGATCTTAACTGGTCCATTCCAAAATATGGAAGGAACAATTTCTACAATGAATGATCAAACACAAACTGCTGATGTATTGATTAACTTATTTGGCAGAGAAACACCTGCAACAGATATCGGTTATAACGATTTAGAAAGAGTTGAAGAATAAGATTTGCGAATTGCAAATCTTTTTTGTTGACAGCAATATCTATAAGAAGTAATATATTTGGGCACGAAAGTGCATCTTTTATGTATGCGTGGGAGGGAGAAGAAAACTTCCGATTACCACTGCATGCGGATTTTCTAAAAGGAGGAAAACCACATGGCAAAGAAAATTACAAAAATTTCTAAGCTTCAGTTCCCAGCTGGTGGCGCTAAACCAGGTCCAGCTCTAGCTGCAGCAGGTATTAACATGCCTCAGTTCTGTACAGCATTTAATGATCAGACTAAGGACAGACATGGTGACATCGTTCCAGTTATCATCACAGCTTATGAAGACAAGTCTTTTGATTTCGTTCTTAAGACAACTCCAGCAGCAGTTCTATTAAAGAAGGCTGCAGGTATCCAAAAGGGTTCTGGAACACCTAACACAGTTAAGGCTGGTAAAGTAACAAAGGCTCAATTACAAGAAATTGCTGAGTACAAGTTACCAGACTTAAACGCAAATGATGTAGAAGCAGCAATGAAGATCATTGCTGGTACAGCTCGTAACATGGGCATCGAAGTGGAGGGTGAATAAGCATGGCAGGTAAGAAGTACGCAGCTGCTCTTTCACAAGTAGATCGCAGCAAAACATATGATTACAAAGAAGCAATCGCTTTAGCTAAGAAGATTTCTTCTACAAAGTTTGATTCTTCTGTTGAAGTTTCATTCTTCTTAAACGTTGATCCAAGACAAGCAGATCAAAATATCCGTGGTGCTATGGTATTACCAAACGGTACAGGTAAGAGCCAAAAGGTTCTTGTTATTACACAAGGTGCTAAGGAAGAAGAAGCAAAGAATGCAGGTGCTGACTATGTTGGTGGTGCAGAAATGCTTGAAAAGATCCAAGGTGGTTGGTTTGACTTCGATATTATCGTAGCTACACCAGACATGATGGGCCAACTTGGTAAATTAGGTAGAGTATTAGGTCCTAAGGGATTAATGCCAAACCCTAAGACAGGTACAGTTACAATGAACGTAGCTCAAGCTATCGATGAAATCAAGAAAGGTAAAGTTGAATACCGTGTTGATAAAGATGGCAACGTTAACGTTATGATTGGTAAATGCTCATTCACAGATGAAGCATTAGCTGAAAACTACAAGGCTTTATTTGATCAAATCAATAAGGTTAAGCCAAACTCTGTTAAGGGTGCTTACATCAAGAAAATCACAGTATCCACAACAATGGGTCCTGGTATTATCGTAACAGCTGAATAATCAAGGAATGTTAGAGAGAAGCAATTTGCTTCTCTTTTCATTTAGATTTCACTTGTTAAACATAAAGATAACACAATATTTGTTTATGATAATTGCATCAGATAGAGATATCTGATATTCAATTTTCATAAATTTTTCTCCCATTTTGAAAAGACTGTTTAATTAATAGTCTTTTCATTTTCTTTTTTGTAGAAGTGATTATAATAGTTGTAAAAGTTAGAGGTGATTAACATGTTAAATGAAAAAAGAATGAACGCTGTATTAGAAAAACTCGATACAAATCAAATGTTAATATCTGATCCATTCGCAATCTATTATTTGACTGGTAGATGGATCCATGCTGGAGAAAGATTCTTAGGTTTGTTGATTCGTAAAAATGAAAAACCTATTTTATATTTAAATGAATTATTTCGCTTTGATGAAGATCTAGGTGTAACGAAAAAGATGATAAAGGATACTGATTCAATTGCGGAATTATTAAAAGGAGATGTAGATGTTACTTCTCCATTAGGTGTAGATAAAATTTTGCCTGCGAAATTCTTACTACCACTCATGGAAGGAAATGTTGCTTCCTCTTTTGTGAACGGTTCTGTTGCGGTTGACCATACACGTGCAATTAAAGATGAAGTTGAAATTGAATTAATGAGAGAAAGCAGTCGTATTAATGATTTAGCGATGGCTGAATTTAAAAAATTGCCAAAGGCAGGAATGAGCGAAGTAGAAGTTGCTTCAAAGATGTTAGATATTTATAAGAGCTTTGGTGCAGAAGGATATTCCTTTCCTCCAATTGTTGCCTTTGGTGTAAATGCTGCAGATCCACATCATATGCCAGATGAAACGATTCTTCATGAAGGTGAAGTTGTGCTGTTTGATGTTGGCTGTAAATATCATGAATATTGTTCAGATATGACACGTACTTTCTTCTATAAAGGTACACCGAATGAAGAACAAAAGAGAGTTTATGATCTTGTTCGTAAAGCAAATGAAGATGCAGAAGCATATGTAAAACCTGGTGTTAGACTATGTGATATTGACTCTAAGGCAAGAGATGTGATTACGGATGGTGGATATGGGCCTGACTTTACACATCGTTTAGGTCATTTCATTGGAATTGAAGATCATGAGTATGGTGATGTATCTCAAGCTTTTACTGATTTAACGCGAGTTGGTAATATCTTCTCAATTGAACCTGGAATTTATAACAAGAAAACAATGGGATGTAGAATTGAAGATTTGATTCTTGTTACTGAAAATGGTCATGAAGTATTGAATCATTATCCACACGATTTTGAAATCATTGAATAAATCATATGAACTTTATTAGAAAGTTACTCAATAAACTTGGTATGTTGATTTCTATATTGAGTGATACAAGTATTACAGATGATTATTCAAAAGATGATAACCAAAGCGCTCAGGGAATATTTGGCTTTCTGAAGGAGATGAAATCAATAATTAATCTTCACGTAAATTTAAAAAATAAAAACGTTGCGAATTTGAATGCAACGTTTTTTTAAAACTTTGATAGCCCATTTTTTCTAGCTTTACGAATCATATGATCATAAACCTTTGAACCGAATAAAGCGTATACTATATTTACAACAATAAAGATAATCCATTCATTTGATAACGATACTAGCATAGAACTATTAAATAAAAGATTTCTAACTAGATCTAGTCCCCAAGTAAATGGAAATAGCATCGATAAATAACGAAATACAATAGGAAGTTGAATGACCGGAAAATATAAACCAGCTAAGAATGGAGCAATATTTGCGACCAAAGATACGATTTGATTTGCTTCTCTAAAGTATATTGCTAGACCCATCAACATTTCCGCAAATCCATAAGTACCAAATGCCATAATCAGAACAATCAATAAAATATGAATCAAAGAATACAAGGACATTGAATGAAAGGAAAAGATAATAAATATGATAATCAAAGGAATCATTTCTAATACCATTGATACAATTCCACTAACTGCCCATCCAAATATATAATGCATTCCTTTTAATGGCATACACATCATATATTCAAAATTACCTTCTCTTAACTTTCTTCGAATTTCAAATACTGCTGACCACATATTTTCAATAAATTGCCAAAGTATTAAAGAAAATAAGATATATTGTAGATATTCTGTTTTACTTGAAATACCAGAAACTTGAATATCTCCAAATAATAAGATCGCAATGGCAGGAAAAACTAATAACAACGCATCTGTACTTGCAGAAAAAATTTCAATTTTATAACGGAATTTTTCTTTTAATTCCATTGTTAATAATGTAATTGCTTTTACCATTGATCTGTATCTCCATTCTTTCTTAGAACTTGAATATCATGATTGATTCTAGAATAACCAATGAATGCAAGAAGAAATGAAATGCATAAAGGTATTAATAACCAACAAAGATTCATTGAAAATATATCACTTCTCGCAAATGCAATCGTATAAGTTAAAGGAATGACATACGATATAAATTGAATGATTCTTGGATACTTTCTAATATCAGAAGAATATCCAGAGAAAAAACCAATTACTTGTTGAACCAATGAATTTATGGATCCTAATTTCTTGAAATGCATGGATAAACAAAGAAATAAGATTCCCATATTAGCTACAACGATTTCATTAATGAATAAAATGCATAAGAAACGAAATAAATCATCAATATGAATTCCTACTAAAGAAAAAAAGAATATTTGTAACAAAGATATCACATATGTTTCAATAATCATTTGTAGTGCTTTCGCTAGAAAGTATTGTTGAAAATGAATTGGATATAAAAATAGATTTGTAAAAGTGCCATCTAATCTTTCTTCTGTTACAAAACCACCTATTGAAAAGAATGCTTGATTTAAACCATACCAACACAACATACCTTTTAATGTTAATACTTGTTGATCTTCATGTACCATATAAATGTATGGAGCAATCATAAAGAATGTACCAAAGACCATGTTGATCAATAACCATTTATATCTACCATCAGTCTTCAATAATCTCATCAAATGATTCAACATATTGAATATGACCTCCTTCAACCAAATAGTTACGAACATGGTCTTTATTTGTGATTCCAGTATGTGAAACTAAGAAAATCGTTTTTTCTTGTTTTACATATTCTTGGAACATTTCTTCAACAATTGCACAAGTTTCTTTGTCTAATCCGTTCATGATTTCATCCGCATAAATTATTTCTGGATCATTCAAGAAAGCACGTGCAACCATAACTTTCTTTTTCATACCAGTAGAAAAATCTTCTACAAGTGTTTTGTCGTTATTGATTTGTAATTGATTTAATAGTTTGTTTATTTTAATATCTAAATCTTTTTTAGGAATATTAAAGATTCTTCCAATATAGTAAAGATTCTCATATGCAGTTAATTTATGATATAAAGAACGATCATCTGCAGTTACGATACCAATATTATTAAGATATTCATTTCTACATTTTTCGATATCTTTTCCTTTATATAAAACTTTTCCAGAATCAGGGAGCATCAATCCATATAACATTTTTAAATATGTACTTTTGCCACATCCATTTTTTCCGTTTAATAAATGAATATATCCAGTATCAAATGACATAGTGATATGATCTGATACGATCTTATCTCCAAAAGATTTAGAAATATTATCTGTTTGTATGATTGTAGTCATGAATTCTAAATACCCCACTTTCTATTTCTTCACTCATATAGCGCAGACGAATTAAATATGGCATTTGAACATCCATGATTTCTTTTCTACAAGCTTGTGGAATATTCTCTATACTTGCTTCATAAAAGCAACCGCCATTACATAAAGCTAAATATCTGCAATTAACACAAGATTTAAATGTTTTGTTTGAAAAAGAAACAAGTTTTTCGATATATAACATTTTATTGTGTTGAATTTCATTATAATCACAAATCTTAAATTCAGATACACCTAATGCAGATATGCACTTATAAATATCACCATTTGGAGCGATTAATAT
>CAVLCI010000043.1:0-15879 GCA_963661415.1 Bifidobacteriaceae bacterium
GCTTTGAAGAAGGGCGTATTGCATATTCTGACAGAAATCTTTGAAGCGTTTGAAGGAATTTCTGTTTGCTATATGAAAATCCAGGAACAATTGAACTTGAATAATACCCAAAATGATTAAAGTCCTTTATTTGTGGGGATTACTTAGGGAACATTGCAAACATTTCTTCTTTTGATAAACCAGTATAATGGAAAATACTTTTGAAATGCTATCTGCATTTCAACATCAACGTATTCTTTACTTCCTTCTAGTAATACATCTAATACAGATGATTTACTTTTGTATCGATTTTGAATTTTCTTTTCTGTTGATTTTAAACGTAGTTTCTTTACTTTTCGATTAAGAGATAACTCTATGATCTTTTTTGCGATATCTAGATTATTTGGATTATCTAGAATAACAGAAAACATAAAACTGTCACTAAATGTTAATTTTTCAAATTTTTTATACATGTGAATATTACCTTCCTTAATATACTATTCACAAAATATTTGAGAATCCCTCAAAATTTATTTAGTTTTGTTCAGAAGGAATCAAGAATTGAGAATTATATAGCTTTTCATAGAAACCTTTTTGTTCCATTAATGTTTCATGATTACCTTGTTCAATAATCTTTCCATCTTTCATAACTAAGATTACGTCCGCATTGCGAATTGTTGATAAACGATGTGCCACAACAAAACTTGTTCTACCTTGCATCAAATGATCAAAAGCAGTTTGAATTTGTAATTCTGTTCTTGTATCAATTGCGGAAGTGGCTTCATCTAAAATTAACATTGGAGGTAAAGCTAACATAACTCTTGTGATACAAAGTAATTGTTTTTGACCAGCAGATAAAGAGTTTTCTGTAATTTCAGTATCAAGTTGTTTTGGGAGCTTTTTAATAAATTCCCAACTGTGTGCTTCTTTACATGCATGAATGATTTCTTCTTCACTTGCATTTTCTTTTCCGAAAATAATATTATCTCGAATTGTTCCTTCTTTTAACCATGTTTCTTGAAGAACCATTCCATAATTCTTTCTTAAGGAATGTCTTGTGACATCTTGTATATTTTTTTCATCAATGGAAATAGAACCAGAATTCACATCATAGAAGCGCATCAATAAATTAATAAATGTTGTTTTACCACATCCTGTAGGACCAACAAGTGCAATTCGCATACCTGGTTTTACATCTAAGTTAAAATGTTCAATGAGTGGCATATCTTCTACATATCTAAAAGATACATCTTTAATTGTGACATTTCCTTTACAGAGTGGTAATTCTTCATTCTTTTCTATTGGCTCTTCTTCTGCTTCAATAAAATCAAAGATTCTTTCTGCACAAGCCAATGCATTTTGTAATTCTGTTACCACAGAAGAAATATCATTGAATGGTTTCATATATTGGTTCGCATAAGATAATAGAATACTTAATCCACCAACAGTTAGTTTACCTTTTAATATTAGATTCGCTCCAAACAGTGCAACCAATGCATAAATAAAATTATTCACAGCACGTGTACAAGGATTTGTTAAACTGGAATAAAAAGTTGCTTTCTGACTATATTCTTTTAATTCATGATTAATTGTTTTGAATTTATTAGAAGCTTTTTCTTCATAATTGAAAGCTTTCACAACCTTTTCATTTCCAACCATTTCTTCAATGAGAGCAGTTTGTTTCCCTCTTGTTTCAGATTGTTTTTTAAACATTGTATAAGATCTAGAAGCAATGAATTTTGCGACTAAAAAACTGATAGGTGTTAATAGTAATACCATTAATGTAATTTGTAAGGATTTAGAAAACATAAAATACAAAGTAACAAATATTGTAATGATACCTGTGAATAATTGTGTTAATCCTAATAACAATCCATCTGATAATTGATCTGCATCCGCAATAACTCTAGATACGATATCTCCAGAAGAATGTGCATCTAAATATTTTAACGGTAATTTTTGTATTCTGCGGATTGCGATAGAACGAATGTTTTTAACAACGCTATATGTAACATGATTGTTTATGATATTCATAAACCACGTTAAGATTCCAGTGATTATAATGATGAAGAAGATTTGAATCAATGTATTTTCAATCGTAACAAAATCAACATTTCCTTTTTCAATGATCGCATCAATTGTATTTCCAAATAAAATAGGTGCATAAAGTGTTAATACAACTGTAATTCCAGCTAGAATAATAGATAAAAGAATTAACCATTTTTTTGTTCCAATTTGTTGAATGACTTTCTTTAATGCTTTCATGCGATTACCTCCAACTTGAAATCTGCTGGTTTTTCTTCAGGAAATTGAGAATAATAAATTTCTTGATAGATATGACAGTGTTTCATTAATTCTTCGTGGTTTCCTTTACCAACAAGATTTCCATCATCTAATACAAGAATGACATCGGCATGACGAATAGAGGAAGTTCTTTGAGAAACGATTACTGTTGTGATATCTATTTGAGAAATTGCTTTTCTAAGATTTGCATCTGTTGCGAAATCTAAGGCGCTGGCAGAATCATCTAATAAGATCATTTCTGGATTTTTCACAAATGCACGTGCAATTGTTAATCTTTGTTTTTGACCACCAGATAAATTTCTACCATTTTGTTCGATATATGCATCTAATTGTCCTTCTTTGTTTTCAACGATTTCTTTTGCTTGTGAGATTTCTAATGCTTTCCAGATTTCTTCATCTGTAGCTTGTTCATTTCCGAGTTTCATATTTTCACGAATCGTTCCAGCGAAAAGAATTGCTTTTTGTGGAACAACAGCTATTTTTTGGAATAAATCATCTTTGGATATTTTTTTGATAGGTGTACCATCGATTAGAATCGTACCTTGTGTACAGTCATAAAATCGAGTGATGAGATTGATAAGTGTTGTTTTACCTGCACCAGTAGCACCAATGATTCCGAGTGTTTGACCTTTATTTAAAGTAAATGAAATATCATTGAGTGAATTTTCACTTGCTCCTTGATATTGGAAAGAAACATGATCAAATGTAATTGTAGTATTTGAAGAAGAAGTTTCTGTTTGTGAAGGATAAGAGATACTACTTTGAATATCTAATATGGATTGTGCTCTTTGTGCACAAGCAATGGATTTATCAATTGTAATAATTAATGAAGCGAGTTTGATCAATTCAACAACGATTTGTGCCATGTAGTTATATAGAGCTACAACATCACCTTGTGCCATATTACCTAGATTAACTTGAATTGCACCTTGTTGAATTAAAATGATTGTTGCGATATTAATGATGACATATGTTAATGGATTCATTAATGCAGAAATCTTACCGACAAATTCATTGATCTTTGTATATTTTTGATTTTCTTCATCAAATTCTTGGATGGATTGTTCTTCTTTTCGGAATGCACGAATCACACGTACACCTGTCAGATTTTCTCTAGTAAGAGATAATACTTTATCTAATCCAGTTTGTACTTTTTTGAATAGCGGAATACTAATCAACATGATTGAAAATACAACGATCAATAAAAGGATAATTGTAATGAGAAATATGATTGCGACTTTTGCGTTGATCATAAATGCAGCAATCATTGCCCCAAATACAATAAATGGACTTCTTAATAACAATCTTAAAGCGAGATTCAAACCATTTTGTATTTGATTGCAATCAGAAGTTAAACGTGTAATCAAAGTATCAGTACCAATGGTATCTAATTCACTGTAAGATAAGGATTGAATGTGATCAAATAAAGCTTGACGTAAATTTGTTGTGAATCCAACTGCACTTTTTGCGGCGAAATATTGCGCAGTAATACTACATAACATTCCGATACATGCAAGTCCTATTAAGAAAAGAAATTGTTGTAAAATATAAGCAGAATCATAATTGTGAATACCATTATTGATCATATTTGCGATGAAAATCGGTGTTAATAGATCAAAGAATGATTCCAATAATTTAAATGTTGGAGCTAATATACTTTCTTTTTTATAATCTTTTAAATAAACTAGTAGCTTTTTCATAAAACACCTCTAACGCCAAATATTGTAAAACAAACAAAAAAAAAGAACTAGACTTCTAGTTCTTTTAGTAAAGTATTGAATACAAGTGAAAAATCTTCATGAATAGCTAAATCTGCTTGAAAATCAAATTTTGTGCGTTTCTTATTAATGATTACAAGATGCTTTCCACGATATTGAGAAACAATTTCACTAGCTGGATATACAACAAGTGAAGTACCTAATACGATTAACAAATCAGCTTTTTTTGTATCTAAACGTGCTTGTTTAAATGTTTCACCATTTAAAAATTCACCATAGAAGGTAATATCTGGTCGTATGATTCCTCCACATTTTTCACATTTTGGGATTCCTGTTGTATTTTCAATGTAGTGAATTGGATATTCGGTTTTACAATCTACACAATGATTCTTTAATATTGTTCCATGAATATTATGGATATTTGTAGAACCAGCTTTTTCATGTAATCCATCAATGTTTTGTGTAACAACAGTAACTTTTTTGTTGTACTTTTCTAATTCTGAAATAAATAAATGAATCACATTTGGATCTACATGATCAAGTAATAA
The DNA here is from genome assembly GCA_963661415.1 of Bifidobacteriaceae bacterium. Lineage (GTDB taxonomy): Bacteria > Bacillota_I > Bacilli_A > Erysipelotrichales > Erysipelotrichaceae > Bulleidia. The sequence goes on from CAVLCI010000043.1 coordinate 4,550, forward strand.
TTTTTCTCGATAAAATGAATAAAATTCTTCGGGATTTTTGTTGAAAAATTTAATATGTAGGATTTTTTCAGGTTTCTTTCCATGATATCGATTGGAATATAACCCATTTTTACTACGAAAGTCAGGAATACCAGATAATGTTGAAATACCTGCACCTGTAAAAAAAGCGATCGTTTTACTTTCTTTGATGTATTGATTTAATTGTTCTATTTTTGAATTGAAGTCTTTCATGATATCTATTGTACATTTAGAATAAAATTTATTAAAGAAGTGAATTGATTGCATTAGAAAAATGAATTGTAATAACATATATGTATGGCAAAATAGAAGAAAAGGAGAATATGCATATGAGTCATACAATTGCAATTATTGGTGCTGGCCCTGCGGGATATACACTTGCACAAGAATTAGTAAAACAAGGAGGATATGAGATTGATATTTTCGATAAAGAATCTTCTATTGGTGGAGCAATCTATACAGGAATTCCAGAATATAGAATGCCTAAATCATTTTTAGATAAAGCTTATGCAGGACTAGTAGAAGCTGGTGTTAAATTTCATTTCAATACAGAAATCAATACAGAACAATTTGAAACATTGAAAAAGAAATATGATCGTGTTGTAGTGGCAATTGGAGCACAAGTTGAAAACACATTTGGATTTGATACGGGGAATGGACTATTTGCGGGACTAACACTTTTATATGATTTAAATATCAACAAAAATCATGAAGATTATAAAAAATATCATCATGCGATCGTTTGGGGTGGTGGAAATGTTGCGATGGATTGTGCACGTTCTTTGATTCGAATCATTGATCAAGTTACAGTTGTTTATCGCAGAAGCGAAGAAGAAATGCCAGCCAATAAAAATGAAATTCGTGATGCGAGAAAAGAAGGTGTTACATTTAATTTCTTAGAAAATATCAAAGAAATTCTTAGAGATGAAAATGGCCAAGTCGTTGGAGCGAAAGTTGCGAAGATGGAACTTGGTGAACCGGATGAAAGTGGAAGAAGAAGTACACATGAAGTTGCAGGTAGCGAATATGAAGAAAAAGCAGATTTAATCGTTATGGCAATTGGACAGAAGGTAAACTTCAAAGTATTACATGATGATCTTGTAAATACAGAAGGACATTTATCTAATCAAGAAAATGTATATATCATTGGGGATGCAAAAACGGGTCCAGCTACAATTGGAAGTGCTGTTTTAGAAGGAAAAGCAGTCGCAAAAGAAATTATTCAATCGTTTGAATGAAAACAGAAATTAGATTAGAACTGAAAGATGATCAATATGTATTTGATTATATTGATCATAATAGAAAAATAGCTAGGGCAATCGTCTATGATGAAAATGAAAATTTCTATTTTGTGAAGGCCGAACGTAATGATGATTTTGGCGAAGCAACGATTATAGAAACTGCTGGTGGTGGAGTTGAAGATGGTGAATCTTTGAAAGATGCTGTTACAAGAGAATTAAAAGAAGAATTAGGTGTAACAGTTGAAATCATTTGCAAGTTAGGTGTTGTAGAAGATGATTATAATTTGATTCATCGTCACAATATAAATCATTACTTTTTGTGTAAGGTTGTATCATTTGGAGATAAATCTTTGACAGAAGAGGAAATCAAAGAATTTCATTTATCTACACTTGTACTATCTTATGAAAACACTGTTGAAGAATATAAAAATTGTGCAAATACAAAATTAGGAAAACTGATTTGTTGTAGAGAATTACCGATTTTATATCACGCAAAAGAAATTATTCAATCGTTTGAATAAATGATAAAATAAAGAAGAAAGCTTAGCTTTCTTCTTTTTTGGAGGTACTATGGCTACTTATTTTTTGAATGCAGCAATTCTTCATATATTTGATTTTATAAGTGATCAAACAGTTTTATCACAACAATCTTTAAATCTAGAAGATACATTAATTGAATCTTATGTTAATAAACAAATCACAAAGATCATGAGTGATACAAGATGTAAAGAAGGTTACTTTCAAGAAGAAAGTCAATTCTTATCTCTTTTAAAAACATATCAAAAGAAAGATATCAATTTTGTAGATCTTTCTTTAAATATTACAGAACGTCTAGAAGGATATTTAAAAAATGCAGAATTAAAAACATATGATGTGTTATTCATGGATTATTCTTATGAAGAAGTTCCATATATTGCCTTTGTGATATTAGAAAATCAAAGTGCTTATACGCATCTAACAAAACAAGAAAATGGAATTGTTTCTAATACGATTACACAACAATCTTCATTATTACCTTCTGCGACAAAGAAGATTTCAACATTTGGTGTTGTGAATATGATCAATTTTAAAGTTTCATTTGTAGATAAAATGGATTGGGGTACAAATGATATTTCTGTCATACAAGAAATGATACTTGATTGCACATGTGAAAAAAGTAAAGAAGAAGTATTTAAAGAAGTGAATGAAGTTGTAAAAGAAGTGGCAGTAAAAACAGATACAAATCCAACGCTGTTACTTTCTAAATATAAAAACTATGTCAAAGAAAGCATGGAAGAAGAAACACCAATTACTACAGAAGACTTAGCGACAAATGTTTTTAATGAAACTGAAGAAATGCAAGATGCTTTTATTTCAACATCTTTAGAACATGAAATTCCTAAGAAAGTAGAAGTTCCAAAACAATACGTCACAACCAAACTAAAAAATCAAAAAATTAAAACAGATACAGGAATAGAGTTATCTTTTCCAACAGAATATTCTGAGAATAGTCATTTTATTGAATTCCGAAAAAAAGAGGATGGAACGATATCCATTGAAATTAAGAATGTGGCTAAGATAACAAATAAACAATGAGGAATAGAGTATGAATAAAGAAAAATTGGGAACAGAAAGTGTGTATAAGTTACTTGCATCTTTGGCAGTGCCGGCAGTTATTGCACAAATCGTAAATCTTTTGTACAACATTGTCGATCGTATTTATATTGGACATATTCCAAATATTGGTGCTTCTGCCTTAACAGGTGTAGGTTTATTTACACCAATATTAATGATGATCAATGCATTTGCGATGTTTTCAGGATCTGGTGGTGCACCAAGAGCTTCTATCTTTTTAGGTGCGAAAGAAAATGACAAAGCAGAAAAAGTCATTGGGAATTGTTTCTCATTAACGATTTTTTTGACAATCGTTTTGACTATTGTGTTTTATGTTTTTGCCCCACAATTATTAGTGTTATTTGGAGCGAGTGAAACAACATTGCCATATGCTTTAGAATATGCACGAATCTATATTTTAGGAACATGTGCTGTATTGATTGTTATGGGAATGAATCCATTTATCACAATACAAGGATTTGCGAAAACAAGTATGTTAACAACTGTGATTGGAGCAATCATTAATATTATTTTAGATCCAATCTTTATCTTTGTTTTTGATATGGGTGTTAAAGGTGCCGCAATCGCAACAGTATTGTCACAAGTTGTAGGTGCAATTTGGATCTTGAAATTTTTGACAGGAAACACTACGATTCTTCATTTGAAAAAAGAGAATTTAAAAATTGAAAAAGATATTTTAGTTCCTTGTCTTGCCTTAGGAATTTCTACGTTTGTAATGATTTCTACAGAAAGTATTCTTTCTATGACATTTACAAGTTCTTTAGCGAAATATGGAGGCGATTTAGCAGTAGGGGCGATGACGATCATAACAAGCGTTTCACAATTATGTTCTATGCCTCTACAAGGTATTTGCCAAGGTGGTCAAACAATTATTTCTTTTAATTTTGGTGCGCGAAAAAATGATAGAGTCAAGAAAGCATTTTTTGCGGAATTGATTGTTTGTGCCTCATACGCAATTCTATTCTGGGGATTAATGATGTTATTCCCTCAAGCATTTGCTGGTATCTTTACGAGTGACGCTACATTAACAAGCTATACGTCTGGTGTTTTGAAAATCTATATGTTTGGTATTTTCGCAACGGGTTTCCAAATCAGTTGCCAAAATAGTTTTGTTGGTCTTTCGCAAGCGAAGATTTCTTTGTTTCTTGCGGTATTAAGAAAGTTGATTCTATTGATTCCTTTGATTTTGATTTTGCCAATGTTTTTTGAAGATCAAGTATTTGGAGTTTTTGTTGCAGAACCAATTAGTGATATTTTAGCCGCAACAATTACTACAATTGCTTTTTTAACAAAATTCAATAAAATCTTAGAACAAGGTCCTCAAAAATAGACAGATTTTCAAGATTGTTTCTAGGCATTATTTAGATTTTTGGCGATAATAAACTAGAAAGAAGGTTTTTATGAAAATTGGATTAATTGATGTTGGTGGAGGATTAAGAGGTTCCTTTGGAGCTGGCGTTTTAGACTATTGTATGGATCAAGGAATTCGATTTGATTATGCGATAGGAGTAAGTGCAGGTGCAGCGAATGTTGCTTCTTATATGGCTGAACAAAAAGGTAGAAATTATGTTTTTTATACGAAATATTTACAAAGAACGGAATATATGAGTGTAAAAAATCTAGTACATACAGGCTCATATATTGGATTAGATTATATCTATTCTTCATTGTCGGATCATGATGGGGATTATCCATTAGATTGGAAAAAGATTCGAGATAGTAAAAGAGAAATGATTGTCGTGGCGACCAATGCGAATACGGGAAAACCACATTATTTTCATAAATATGATATGAGACAAGATAGTTATGATCCAATTAAAGCGAGTTGTTGTGTACCCGTTATTAATAGACCATATGTGATTGATGGCATTCCTTATTATGATGGTGGATTAAGTGATCCTGTTCCATATAAGAAAGCTTTTGAAGATGGGTGTGATAAACTAGTTGTCATCTTAACAAGACCTGCTGATTTTAGAAGGATACCTAAAAATGATAAGGTGATTGCAGATCTTTTGAAGTTACATTATCCAAATGCTGCCCACGCAATGCAAACGAGATCTATAGTTTATAATCAGGCCGTTGATGAATGTCAAAAACTAGAAAAAGAAAATAAAGTTTGTATTATTGCTCCAGATGATATTGGAAATATGAAAACTCTAACAAAAGATAAAGAAAGTATTATTTCTTTGTATAATAAGGGTTATGATTCCGCAAAGAAATTAAAAGAAATTGATTTTATTTAATGTATGGAAAAACAATATTATTATTCTTTTTCGGATTATTGTAAAAAAACATTTGGAAGGAAGTTATACCGTGTAGCGTTAGATGCAGGTATGACATGTCCGAATAGAGATGGAAAAATTGATACGAGAGGTTGTATCTTTTGTGATGAAGGTGGTTCTGGTGATTTTTCGATTGCCTACCATGGTCAAAAATTACAACAAAAGGATCTGATCTATAATCATCAAAACGCAAAAGATGGTGATTATATTGCTTACTTTCAAGCATATACAAATACATACGATACAATTGAAAAACTTGATTTGTTATTTTCTTCTGCATTAAGTGATTCTTTATTTGCGGGGATTTCTATCGCTACAAGACCAGATTGTATTTCTGAACAAACCATCGCGTTATTTCAAAGATTACGAAAAAAATATCCTCATAAGTTCATATGGATTGAATTAGGATTACAAACGATTCATTCAAAAAGTGCAATTTTTATTCGAAGAGGATATCCTTTGTCTGTATTTGATACATGTGTGAAACAATTACATGCGATTGATATACCAGTTATTACACATATCATCATTGGTTTACCAAATGAATCAAAAGAAGACATTTTTCAAACGATACACTATTTAAATGAATTAAAGATAGATGGTGTTAAATTACAACTACTGCATTATTTAAAAGGTTGTGATCTAGGAACAATGTATGAAAATGATCCATCATCCTTTCATGTTTTAACACAAGAAGAATATATCGATATCATTGTAGAGTGTATTGGACATTTAAATGAAAATATTGTGATTCATCGATTAACAGGAGATGGAGCGGGTGACTTATTACTTGCACCAACTTGGTCCAAAGATAAAAGATCTGTTTTAAATCAAATTCGTCATACATTAAAAGAAAAAACAGTGAAACAAGGAACTTTATTAAGTGATTTTCTGAAATAAAGATAGACATAAATGATTGGAGAAAATTATGGTGAAAACAGAAGAAAAGATCAAAGAAGATCTCATGAAACAATGTAATTGGGTAGAACATAGTTATCATTTAAAAGATGGATTCTTTGAAGAAGGCTTTCATAAATTAATTCATAATTTTTTGGAAGATCTTAAGAAAGCAAATAGCGAGGAAGAATATAATGGATTACTCGTCAGTGCAGAAAGAACATTCGTGGGATTAGCACAAAGACATCATCAATTCTTTGAAGAAAAAGAACAATGATGTCTTTTTTTATTTTGATTGTATAAAATGATATATGGGAGTTAAAAAATGAAAACAGATTATTTTAGTTTAGTAGTTGTTTATCTTTTGATTCATATTTATTTGTTATTACGTTCTAGAAACTTTTTGAAGAAATTTCGTTGGGCTAAGAAAAAAGTAAGAAGTGTTCTAATTGTAATTTACATCGTATTAGCTATTTTTCCTTTGTTAGGTGCTTTTTTACCAGAGGATAAAGGACTATACACATTTCAGAAATATGGAAATATATACTTAGGCTTTTTAGCGTATTACACAATGATTTTAATTGTTGGAGAAATTGTTTTATTGTTCTTTCATAAAAATAAGGAATCTTTAAACAAAACAAAAAAAGTAATTTTATGTATAGCTTTTTGTGGTAGTTTGATTATTAATATTTATGGAACAAAACATGCACAAGATCCAAAAGTTGTAACGTATGATGTAACAACTGCTTCTTCTCGAAATAGAAATCTAAAAATCATTTTATTAGGAGATTTACATCTTTCCACTAATTCAAATCTTGAATTAACGAAATCTATGGTAGAAATCGTGAATGCACAAAAGGCAGATATGGTATTGATTGCTGGAGATGTATTTACTTCTTCTTATAATGGTTTAGAAAATCCAGAAGCTTATGCTGCGGAACTAGCAAAGATGAAGACAACATATGGAACGTATGTAGTTTATGGAAATCACGATGTGGATGAAACGTTATTTGGTGGATTTTCTGTAGATGATCCAACGATTGCGATTCGCCCAAAAACAATGGACGAATTTATGGTTGCTTCCAATTTTCATGTATTAGCGGATGAAACAAAATCATTTGAAGACTTAGGTATTCAAATTGTTGGAAGAGTGGATGGAGAAAAGAATGGGGAAGGTGCAGAAGAAAGATTGTCCGCAAAAGAAATTATGCAGGAAACAGAATCTTCTTATACACAAATCGTTTTAGAACATGAACCATGGGATTTTGAAGAGTTGAGTGAAAATGGTGCAGATTTAATTCTTTGTGGGCATACACATGCTGGACAAATATTTCCTGGAAATCTAATTGTTCCTTTCTTCAATGACAATGGATATGGTTATAAAGAGTTGTATGATGTTCCCACGATCGTAACTTCTGGAGTAGGGTACTATGGTCCTCCAATTCGTGTTGGAACGAATTCAGAAGTAGCAGTGATCCATCTGAATTATTAAAATAAGAGCTATGATATGCATAGTTTTTATTTTTTCTTGAAAGTAATAAAATGTGCTTGCAATTAAAGTGAACTTTAGGATTATATTCTTTGTGAGGAGGAAAGTTTATGTTGGATGATAAATTTGTAGAAAGCATGCCAAAGCTTGGATTTGGTTTAATGCGTTTGCCTAGAGAAGATGAAGAAAATGATGTCATTGATGTGGAACAAACGGCACAGATGGCAGATTTATTTCTAAAAGAAGGATTATGTTATTTTGATACGGCGTATGTTTATGCAGGAAGTGAAGAAGCAGCTCGTAAAGCAATTACATCTAGACACCCAAGAGATTCGTATTATATTACATCTAAATTGATGGTGAATGCAGCCAAAACAATGGATGAGGCAAAGAATCAAATCAACATTTCATTGGAAAGAGAAGGTGTTGATTACATTGATTTCTATTTATTACACGCAATTAATGATGATAGTATTGAAAAATATGAACAATGGAATCTATTTGAATATGTGAAAGAATTAAAACAGATTGGAAAGATCAAACATTATGGTTTTTCATTTCATGGAACCGCAAATATGTTAGATCAAATTCTATCAAAACATGAAGATGTAGAATTTGTTCAATTACAAATCAATTATGCAGATTGGAATAATCCAAGTGTTGATTCAAAAGGTGTTTATGAAGTTGCGCGTAAACACAATAAACCAATCATTGTTATGGAACCAATTAAAGGTGGAACATTAGCTAGTCCACCACAACAAGTCGCACAATTGTTGCATAATGCAAATCCAAATGCTAGTTTTGCGTCATGGGCAGTACGTTTTGTTGCTTCATTACCAGGTGTGATGGTTGTACTTTCAGGTATGAGTAACCTAGCACAAATGGAAGATAATCTATCTTATATGAAAGATTTTAAACCATTGAGTGAAGATGAACAGAAAGTTATTTCTCAAGCAATGGATATTTTACAATCGATTGAACAAGTTCCATGTACAGCATGTCATTATTGTACAGAAGGATGCCCTATGAAGATTCAAATTCCTGATATCTTTAAAGCGATGAATCTTGAATTGATCTATCAAGATATGCAAGGCGCTAAAAAGCGTTATGATAACGCAACAAAAGAACCACATTCTAAAGCAAGTGCTTGTATTCAATGTGGTCAATGTGAAGTACAATGTCCACAACATATTCAAATTCGTGAGTGGTTACAAAAAGTAGCGAAAACATTAGAGTGAGGTGTTTATGAGAACGTTATATCTAGAATGTAAAATGGGATGTGCTGGTGATATGTTAATGGGTGCATTGAGTGAACTTGTAAATCAAGATGCATTTATTCAACAAATGAATGCTTTAAAATTAGAAGGAATTCATTTTTCAGCCATACAATCAAATAAATGTGGAATTCTAGGTACACATATGCAAGTGCTAATTGATGGCCATGAAGAAAAATCTTTGCAAGCACATGAAGCATGTTTTCAATATTTGGTAGAACAAATAGAAGATCAATCAATGGAACATATTTTAGATCATATTGAAGAAATAGATGGTATTTCTCAAGTGAAATATGAACATCATTTATTATCTTATGTCTATGATCATGATCATGGTGATGTAGCGGAAAGACAAATACGAAAGATCATCACTTCCCATTATCCCGAAGCTATCATTCATGCAAATGGTCATGAACATCATGCACATCATCATGGAATGAACATACAAGATATTTCATCATTGATAGATTCTTTATCTGTGAGTCAAAAAGTAAAGGATGATGCAAAGGCTGTTTATCAGATCATTGCGCAAGCAGAAAGTAAAGTGCATGGGATGGATATCACAAATATTCATTTTCATGAAGTAGGCACAAAAGATGCAATTGCGGATGTCATAGGAAATTGTATTTTATTTGAAATGATTGATGCAGATAGAATCATTGCTTCACCAATTGCGTTAGGAAATGGGATGGTAAAATGTGCCCATGGTATCTTACCTGTACCAACGCCAGCAACTTCCTGGATCCTTCAAAACATTCCTACATATGCAGGTAATATGAACGGAGAACTTTGTACACCAACGGGTGCTGCATTATTAAAGTACTTTGTAGATTCTTTTGAAACACAACCAACAATGTGCTATGAAAAGATTGGGTATGGAATGGGAAATAAAGATTTTCCAGCTGCGAATTGTGTACGTGCATTTCTTGGGGAAATGGATGATGATGGTGAAGTGTGTGAATTAACATGTAATATTGATGATATGTCAGCGGAAAACATTGGATTTGCATATGATGTATTGTTTGAACATCATGCATTAGATGTATATGTGACACCTGTACATATGAAAAAGAATCGTCCTGGTTATGTATTTACATGTATGTGTAAGATTTCTGATAAAGAAAAAATGTTAGAGTTGATGTTTCAACACCTAACAACATTAGGTATTCGTGAATCTACATGTAAAAGACATTCCTTACAAAGACATATTGAAACACTGCATACATCTTTTGGTGATGTACGTTTGAAAAAAAGCGTTGGATATCACGTGAAACGAGAAAAGTTAGAATATGAAGATCTCGCAAAGATCGCAAAAGAAAATCATTTATCAATTGAAGAAGTAAGAAAGAAAATATTAGAAGAACAAAAATGAAAAATACAAAAAGATTAACAATGACGGCTATGATGATGGCTTTAGGGCTTGTATTACCGCCAGTCATTCGAATGATTCCAAATGGAGGTGTTCTATTTTCTCCAATGCATATTTCACCTTTATTAACAGGTCTAGTCATTGGACCGATAGAAGGAATTATCGTTGGAATTCTATGTCCTTTATTAAATCATGTATTATATGGAATGCCACAAGGAACAACACTGATTGGTATGTGTTTTGAATTACCAGTGTATGGACTTGTTTCTGGTTTGTTGATTCAAGGATTAAAGAATCAAAATGATAAAATCAAAGTGTATTGTGCACTTGTTTGCGCAATGTTATGTGGAAGAATCGTTGGCGGAATCGTACAGAGTATCGTATTGGGTAGTACATATACATTACAAGTGTGGATCGCATCTTATTTTATCTCTACATTTCCCGCAATTATCATTCATTTAATACTATTACCTGTTGTATATTTTGCATTGAAGAAAGCAGGTTTTGTACAAAAATAAAAGGAAGCAAATGCTTCCTTTTCAAAATGTTATTTTCATGTATTCTTTATGATCTAATGTATAGATTGTAAAATCATCATCGGTTAAGATTGCGTATGTTCTAGGATGATTTTGTTTTGGTAAAGAGATAGAACCTGGATTTAATAAATAGATTCCATTTTCTTTGCATGCGGTTGGAATATGTGTATGTCCACTTAAAAAACAATCATTTTCAGTTAATGTAGGTAAATTTGTTGGAGAATAAATATGTCCATGAGACATAAATACTTTATGATTTTTCATTGGAACGATATTATAATCTGCCATGCATGGAAATTCTAATACCATTTGATCTACTTCTGCTTCACAATTTCCTCTGACACAAATGATATTATTTTTTAAGTCATTCATGATTGGGATGACTTTTTTTGGTGCATAATCTTCGGGTAAATCATTTCTTGGACCGTGATATAAAACATCTCCTAGACAAAGAATATTTTCTAAATTGTGATAGTTTAATGCATCTAGAATTGCTTGTGCACCACTATATGCACCATGTATATCTGAAACAACTAAATATTTCATAGAAATCTCCTTTTTTTATTATGATATCACAATTGAATGACTGTTCAACTTTACAAATCTAACA
>CAVLCI010000044.1:0-15588 GCA_963661415.1 Bifidobacteriaceae bacterium
AGTACATAAAAGAGTATTTCCATATACCCCAATTCATTATGCTTTTCGAATCAAAGGGATGCCTGAAGTGAATATTGTTAGAATGTTTTGGATAGTAGAAGCAGTATTTGCTTGTATTGGTTTATTTGTTGCATTACATTAAAGTTCTAAGTTTTAGAACTTTTTTTTATTCGCTAGATGATTTATCACGATATTTTGATATAATAGGTGAGTTATCAGCGGAGGAAGGAATGAGTCTTGAGGTTTTTGATGTAAATAATACATATATTCAATTAGTTATGGTATTGAAATTACAACAATTAAAGAAAAAAGAAATTCCTACTCTGAGATATGAAGATCTAGAAGACTATTTAGAAACAAGTCTTTGGAAAAAAGATTATCCTAGAAGCTTACATGGGGCAATCAATCAAATACTGTCTGTAAAAGCACAAGATATTGTTCGATTTTTAGCGAAAGATGCAATTATTAGTAGTCGATCAAAAGATCTCAGTGAATTTGCAGATCTCATTGGAGGAAATTAAAATGGCAAGCAAAAACAAAACAAAAAAGAGTAAAATTGTGGTTTTCTTGGGAATTGTTGCGGTATTATTTGCTTTAGTAGCAACAACATTTCAAACAATTAAATCTAATTTGAATCTTGGACTTGATTTGAAAGGTGGATTTGAAATCTTATATCAAGTTGAACCGTTAAACGAAGGCTCATCTATTGATATGGATGCCGTTGTAAATTCGATTTCAAAACGTGTCAATGTACTTGGTGTATCTGAACCTAGTATTTCTGTAGAAGGAGATAATAGAATCAGAGTTCAATTAGCAGGTGTTACAGATCAAGATTCCGCAAGAGAAATGATTGGTACAACAGCGAACTTAACATTTAGAGATGTAGATGATAATGAACTTGCTGATTCATCCATTCTAAGTGAAGGTGGTGCATCTTTAGCGTACGATAGTAATGGAAAACCAGTTGTATCTTTAAAAATCAAAGATCAAGATGCATTCGCTGAAATGACAAAAACTGTATCTCAAAAGTCTAGTGGAAGTAACATCATGGTTATTTGGTTAGACTATGAAGATGGTGATTCTTATACAACAGAAGCTGCTGCAGCAAGTAAAGGTGAAGAACCAAAGTATATTTCTGCCGCAACAGTAAGTTCTGAAATTACTGGAGATTGCCAAATTTCAGGTAATTTCACTGAAGAAGAAGCAAGAGAATTAGCTAATTTGATCAATTCAGGTTCTTTACCTGTTAAGATGACTGAATTATCTAGTAACGTTGTTTCTGCTCAATTTGGTCAAGATGCTTTAAGCAAGACAGCTGTTGCAGGAATGATTGGTGTAGCATTAGTAATGTTATTCATGATCGTAAAGTACAGATTACCTGGTATCGTATCTGCAATTATGCTTGTATGTTATATTTGGGCTGTATTTGGTCTATATTCCTTAATGGGTGCTGTATTTACACTTTCTGGTATTGGTGCTTTAGTTCTTGGTGTTGGTATGACAGTCGATGTTAATATCATTGATTTTGAAAGAATTCGTCAAGAATTATATAAAGGTAGAAGTGTTCCAAATGCAGTCAAAGAAGGTCAAACAGTATCTTTCTCTGCAATCTTTGACTCTCAATTTACAACATTTATTACAGCTTTGATCATGTATATTTGGGGTAATGGTTCTGTTAAGGGATTCGCGACAATGTTGATTATCACTGTTATTATGACAATGGTATTAAATGTTGCTTTATCTAGAGTTATGCTAAAGTTAATCGTTGATTCTCATATTGCAGATAATCATCCTGAATGGTTTGCTGTTAAGAAAGAACAAATTCCTGATGTATCAAAAGGTGAATCTAAGTTCTATACAGGAACACATCATATTGATTATGTAGGTAAATCTAAGCTAGTCATTCGTGCTGCTTTAACAATTTTCGTTGTTGCGATTGGATTTGGTATCTTCAATACAGCCAAAGGCAATGGTTTTGTTCAACTAGGTATTGATTTTGCTTCAGGTACAAAATTAACAATTACAAGTGAAGATGCAATTACAGTAGATGATGTACAAAAACAAATGGAAGCTCTTGGTTATGATAACTTCTCTTACCAAGCTTCTGGTGATAATTCTGTTTATGCTACAACAACTGAAACATTTGATACAGATGAATTAACAGAAATCAAATCTGCTTTAAAAGAAGTATATGGTGAAGAACCTGGTGATAATGTTGTTACACCAGTTGTTGGTAAGGATTTAGTTAGAAATGCTATTATCCTAACGATCGTTGCTTGGATTGCTATGCTTGCTTATATTACGGTTCGTTATGAATGGGATTATGCTCTTGGATGTTTGGTTGCATTGTTCCATGATGTATTCATGGTATTAGCGTTCTTTATGATTGCTAGATTAGAAGTTAATACGGAATTGATTTCTGTATTATTAACGATTATTGGTTATTCTATCAATAACTCTATTATTGTCTTTGATAGAATTAGAGAAAATATGGCAAGTAAGCGTGGCAAATTATCCAATGAAGAATATAGTGCAGTTGTTAATGAATCATTAGATAGTACTATTAAGATGTCTATTTATGGTTCTGTTACAACATTGTTCCCAGTTATCTTCTTGCTTGCAATGGGAAGTAACGCAATCTTAACATTCAATATCGCAATGTTGATTGGTTTAGTAGCCGGTACATTCTCTTCCTTGTTCATTGCACCTCGAGTTTGGATCTTCTGCAGAGAACATATGAAGCATAAATCTAACAAACCAAAGACAAAGAAAAAGAAAGAAAAGAAAGAAATCCTTGATGAATATACATTCAAAGGAATCAACGCTTAATGTATAATAATAGACAGCACTGAGTGCTGTCTATTTTTTGGAGTTTTAATATGGATATTCAAGGTGTTTTATTTGATTGTGATGGATTAATGTTTGATACAGAACGTGTTGCTCAACAAATGTGGAGGAACATTGGAAAAGAATTTAATGTTGAGATTCCTGATGAAGTATTTGTAGCAATCACAGGTGTTAAAGATGATCATTTACTACAACCTTTCTATAAAAAAATACCACATCTAAAAGAAATTCGTGATATCGCAAGAACAAAAAGATTTGATTTAGATTTTTGGGCTTCTTTTTATCCAGATGGTTTAACAAAAAAAGGATTGGTCCAATTAAATCTATATTTAAAAGAACATCATATTCCTTGTGCAGTTTGTTCTTCCAGCAAGAAAGCTTATGTAGAAACTTTATTGCGTACTTCAAGTGTACCGTTGTATTTTGATGCAATCATTGGAGGGGATATGGTGATACATGGAAAACCAGACCCTGAAATCTTTTTGAAAGGCGCAAAAGAAATTGGTGTTGAACCTAAAAAATGCCTTGTATTAGAAGATTCTAAGATGGGAATCTTAGCAGCTAAAAATGCTGGAATGCATTCTTGTTTTATTGAAGATACAATTCATCCAGATGAAGAAATGAAACAAGCAATTGAATTTCAAAAAGATCATTTAGCACAAGTTATTGAGTTATTGGAGAAATAGTATGAACTATGAAGAATTAAGACAAAAATATACTGAATTTTATTTTCATGATTTTGATATTGAAGAATTAGAAGATACCTATCGTTTTACGTATCATTTTGAAACAAAAGGATTATCTTTCTTTGAACCTACAATGACAATTCCAAAGCCTAAAGATATTCCTAATCATATTCATACAAAACTCGTGAAAGAAGCTGCATTTTCATTAGGAATGGTGGAATTGATTTCTTATTGGAAAATTGCTTGTCCTAAAAATGTAATTATTGAATGTGCACATTTAGATGATTATCAAATACAATGGTGGAAAAAATTATATTTTCATGGATTAGGAGAATTCTTCTATATCAATCATATTCCATTAGATTCAACAGGTTTTATGGAATTATCTTCTTGTGGTAAAGAAATAGATGGTGATGAATATCACGCTACTGTACATGGAAACTTGATTCCTGTTGGTGGAGGTAAAGATAGTTTTGTATCTTTGGATCTATTAGCACCATATAAAAATGAAAACTGTGCTTTTATCATTAATCCTGTCATTTCTGCAGTGAATTCTGCACATGCTGCTGGATATACAGAAGGAAAAGATTTGATCATTAATCGTCGTACATTAGATCAAAGAATGTTAGAACTGAATAAACAAGGATATTTGAATGGACATACACCTTTTAGTGCAATGGCGGCATTTGCTTCTTATTTAACTGCATTGATTTATGAAAGAAAATATATTACGTTGTCCAATGAATCAAGCGCAAATGAATCTACAATCAAAGGAAGTACTGTTAATCATCAATATTCAAAAACATTTGAATTTGAACAAGATTTCCAAGAATATACAAGAAAATATTTAACAAATGAGATTCAATATTTTTCATTACTAAGACCATTATCTGAATTACAGATTGCTGGATTATTTTCTAGATTAGATTCCTATTTAAATGTGTTTAGAAGTTGTAATGTAGGTTCTAAAACTGGTGAATGGTGTGGACATTGTGCGAAATGTTTGTTTGTATGTTGTATTTTAAGTGCATATTTAGACGATGATAAGATTGTTGATATCTTTGGAAAAGATATGTTAAATGATGAAACAATGAAAGAACTATTTGAACAATTAACAGGCATCTTAGATGATAAACCATTTGAGTGTGTTGGTACACGAGATGAAGTGAATATTGCAGTATGTATGTCGATTCATCATCATGAACAGAACCATAAATCATTACCATTGTTATATGCATATTACAAAACAACAAAGTATTATGAAGTATACAAAGATAAGAGTGTAAATATGTTATCTTTTAATGAAGAAAATCATCTTCCAGAACAATATAAAGAATTGGTAAAAAGAAAGCTGCGTGAATTCTAATGTATGAAAATTGGAAAAAAGAATTTGATGGAAAAAAAATTTGTATTTGGGGATATGGTATAGAAGGAAAATCTACCTATGCTTTTATTCGTAAATTATTTCCTGAGATGGAAATAACGATTGCGGATGGTGGAAAAGGATTAGAAGTTGCTAGAGAAACGACGATTCATACAATTTGTATGAATGATCAAGATTGTGATTTTGCACAATATGATCTAGTTATGAAAGCGCCAGGTATTGTTTTAAAACCGAATCAATCCAGTGAAAATATTACTGGTGAAGCACAATTATTTTTAAAACATTATAGAAATCGAACAATTGGTATTACAGGAACAAAAGGAAAATCAACAACGACTTCTTTGGTACATGCTTTATTAAGTGAAAAATATAAAACAGTATTAGTAGGAAATATTGGTGTTGCTTGTTTTGATGCAATTGATGAAATGGAACAAGGTGCATATGCTGCTTTTGAGATTTCTTGTCATCAATTAGAGTATTGCCATACTTCACCTCATATTGGTGTTTATTTAAATTTGTTTGAAGAACATTTGGATCATTATGGATCATTTCAAAAATATGGAGATGCAAAATTTAACAATATTAAATATATGCAAGAAGGTGATATCGCAATTATGCATGAAATGTTAGATGCATATGGGTACTTAAAACAATCACCAGTGAAACCAATTTTAATTGGAAAAGATATTTATGCACATGATACAGATATCTTCATTCAAAATAAAACACTATCGATTCATGAATGTTCTTTGAAAGGGGAACATAACTATCAAAATCTAGCAGTTGCTTGGTATATCGCAGATGTATTAGGAATTGATGAAAAACAAGTATTAGATGCTTGTAAGAAATTCCATACATTGCATCATCGTTTAGAATATTTAGGACAAAAGGATGACATTCATTATGTGAATGATTCAATTTCTACAATTGGTCAAGCCTCTATTCAAGCGTTGCAATCCATTGAAAATGTGGACGTTGTTTTGATTGGTGGAATGGATCGAGGAATTGATTATCTATCTTTAGAAAGATATCTGCATGAAAGAAATGATGTTAAAGTTATCTTTATGTATGCGACAGGTAAGAGAATTCATGAAGAAATGAAAGAAAAGAACTTGTTAAGAGAGCATTTATATGAAGTGGAAGATCTAGCACAAGCAATGGAGTTAGGGAAAAAGATTTGTAGAAAAGATCATACAATTTTACTATCTCCTGCAGCAAGTAGTTATGATCATTTTAAAAACTTTGAACATAGAGGAGAAGTATTTAAGGAGTTAGCATTCCATGATGCATGAAATCATAGAGATTGATGAAACTAGTGTTGTAGAAAAATGGAATGTTGGTAAATTAAGTGGAAAGTTGATTGCGGCAAGTAGCTTAGAAGATGAAGATATTTTTGATTTATTGAGAGGGGATGATCATTTATCAACTTCTCATGCCGATTGTATTTTACAAGCCTGTAATCGTTTAAAAGTTGCCAAAGAAAACAAAGAAAAAGTATTTATTGGTGGTGATTATGATGCAGATGGTATTTGTTCTACTGCAATCATGAAGAAAACACTTGATTTATTTGGAATTGAAAATGGATATTATATTCCAAATCGTTTTAAAGAAGGTTATGGATTATCTGTAAATACAGTGGAATTAGCATATCAAAAAGGCTATTCCATCATCATGACAGTGGATAATGGAGTAAAAGCTCACGATGCTTTAAAACGTGCAAAAGAATTAGGTATGTATGTCATTGTGACAGATCATCACCAAATCGAAGAAGAAATTGAAGCAGATATTGTTGTGCATCCAGATTATATGGAAAGTGAATATGCTTATCTTTCTGGAGCTGGTGTTGCCTTAGAAATTAGTCGAAATCTAATTGGAACAGGTAGTCAATATGATGATTTGATTGCCTTATGTGCAGTTGCATTGATTGGTGATGTGATGCCTTCTTGGAAAGAAACAAGAAAACTCATTAAAAGAGGCTTATCCATTATGAAACAAAATCGTGTGAAATCTTTGCGTGCATTACTTTATCCTGGCGCAACAATTGATGAAACCGCAATTTCTTTTCATATCGTTCCAAAATTGAACGCAATTGGTAGAATGGAAGATAATTCCAATGTAAATACATTAGTTCCGTATTTGTTAAGTAATGATGATAAAGTGATTGCGACGTATGCAACACAGTTAAATGCAGTGAATGAAAAAAGAAAAAAACTATCCGATGAAGAAAATCATTTGGCTGAAACAATGATCAATGAGGATACGATTCAAATCATCACGCATGATACCTTTCATGAAGGGATTTGTGGACTTGTAGCTGGAAGATTATCCAATACATATCATAAACCAGTTGTTGTGATGGCAAAAAGAGATGGAATTATGAAGGGTAGTGGAAGAAGTGTTCCAGGATTTAATATGTTTGAATTCTTTTGTGGTTTTGAAGAATTATATGCATATGGTGGACATGAACAAGCAGTTGGAATCTCAGTGAAAGAACAAGATTTTGATTGTTTTATAGAACATGTAAAATCAAAGACGAATCAATTACATTTACAAATTCCACAAATCAAAAAGAAAGCAATTTCTATTCAAACAAAAGATATTACATTTGATACGGTTACGGATTTATCTAGATTATCCCCTTATCCTAGAAATATGGTTGAACCATTATTTGTTATTCAAGATATGAATATTCTATCTTGTAAAGAAACACCAAAGTCAATTCGTTATGAATTACAAACAGATTCTATGGAATTAAATGCAATCGTATATAAAAGAAAAGCTCTTCAAATTCCTGAAAAACCTAGAGGTTTTATTGGGAAATTACAAATAAATCGGTATAAAGGGAAAATTTCTTTGCAGTTGGTAGTG
Organism: Bifidobacteriaceae bacterium; assembly: GCA_963661415.1. Taxonomy (GTDB): domain Bacteria; phylum Bacillota_I; class Bacilli_A; order Erysipelotrichales; family Erysipelotrichaceae; genus Bulleidia. The sequence continues at coordinate 7,786 of CAVLCI010000044.1, forward strand.
GAAGAAATTTTACAGTGAGATATAATATCATTATATTTTTTTAATGGAGGAAAGAAATATGGCATTAAATTTAGAAGATTATATTGCTTCTATTCCGGGTTTCCCAAAAGAAGGTATTTTATTTAGAGATGTTACACCAATTCTAACAAATCCAGAAGCATATCAATATTCCATAGAACTTTTATGTGAATATGCAAAAAAGGTTGGCGCAACAAAGATTGCTGGACCAGAAGCAAGAGGCTTTTGGTTTGGATGTCCAGTTGCCACTGAATTAGGACTTGGATTTGTACCAGTTCGTAAACCAGGTAAGCTACCTCGTGAAGCGATTAGTGAAAAGTATGATTTGGAATATGGTTCCAATGAAGTAAGTATGCATAAAGATGCAGTACAACCAGGTGATAAAGTCTTAATTATTGATGATTTATTAGCAACTGGTGGAACAGCTTTAGCGAGTGCTCACATGGTTGAAAAACTTGGTGGAGAAGTTGTAGGTTGTGCATTTATCATTGAATTATTTGGAAATGGTATGGATGGCCGTGGTTGTTTAAAAGATTATGATGTTTATAGCATTTTAAATCTTAGCGACAATTGATTTTTTGATGCGTAAATGAAATGAAAATCGAAGATTTGATCTTCGGTTTTTTGTCAGATAAGGAGGGGAACATGAAAGAAAAAAACAAAGACATCGGAATTGATGATGTACTACATGAAGTGCGAACATATATCAATAACGAAGACAGTTTAAAAATTGTTGAACATGCGGCTAATTTTGCGAGCGAAAAACATGCAGGGCAATTTCGTCGTTCTGGAGAACCTTATCTGATACATTTGATTAACGTTGCATATATTTTAGCGACATTAAAGTGTGGACCAAAAACTGTTGCGGCTGGTTTTTTACATGATGTCATTGAAGATTGTGGTTTATCAAGAGATGAATTAGCTGCAGAATTTGATGATGAGATTGCGGATATTGTTGAAGCTGTTACAAAAATTGGTACATTACGTTTTAAAGGAAAAGATGATCCTGAATATCAAGCAGCCAATCATAGAAAGATCTTTATTGCGATGGCGAAAGATATTCGTGTTATTCTAGTGAAATTATGCGATCGTTTGCATAATATGCGAACATTAGAATATCAACCAGAAGCATCTCAAAAACGCATTGCCGCTGAAACATTAGATGTTTATGCACCAATTGCCCATCGTTTAGGTATTAGTGCTATTAAAAATGAACTGGAAGATCTTTGTTTTTATTATTTGAATCGAGAAGAATATCATCATATTGCGCATCTTGTAGAAACAAAAAAAGCAGAAAGAGACGCTGCAGTTTCTCATATGATTACAGATATTACAACGATGCTAGAAGAAAACAATTTACAATTTAGAATCTTTGGTAGAAGTAAACATTTATATTCCATCTACAATAAAATGGTCAAGAAACATAAACGTTTTGATCAAATCTTAGATTTATTAGCGATTCGTATCGTTACACAATCAGAATTGAATTGTTATGAAATATTAGGATATATTCATGCGAAATATAAACCAATTCCAGGTAGATTAAAAGATTATATTGCGATGCCAAAACCAAATATGTATCAATCATTACATACTACAATTATTGGTGATGATGGAAAAATCTTTGAAGTACAGATTCGTACAGAAGAAATGGATCGCATTGCGGAAAATGGTGTTGCGGCGCATTGGAGATATAAAGAAGGTTCTAATTATAATTCAAAAACAGAACAAAAAGAAATTGAAGAAAAGCTTGGTTGGTTTAAAAACTTTGCGTTATATTCTGAAGAAGAAAGTGATAATGAATCAGCTTCTGAATATATGGCAACTTTACAACATGATGTCTTTGAAGCAAATGTTTATGTTATGACACCAATGGGAAGAGTCATTGACTTACCAAGTGGTGCTACACCAATTGATTTTGCGTATCGTGTACATACAGATGTAGGACATACTTGTGTTGGGGCAGTTGTAAATGGTGTGATGGTTCCTTTGAATACAGAACTTAAAACAGGTGATGTTATTGAAATCAAAACAAGAAAGGGAACAGAACCAAGTGAAGATTGGCTGCAATTTGTAAAAACAAATCAAGCTAGAAATAAGATTCGTAATTTCTTACAAAAGAAAGAAACAGAAAAACGCTCTGAAATGATTGATCAAGGTGAAAAACTGTTGAGAGAAGAACTTTCTAGACGTGGTTTTGATCCAAAGGAATTCATGGATAAAAAGAAATTGGAAGCAATTTATCATGACTTTCAGGTTGGGAATTACATTGACTTTATGTATGGAATTGCGGTGAAATCTATCAATCCTACAATTGTTACAGAAAAATTAACGCGACAAAAAGCACGTGTTGCGAATTTTGAAGAACAAGCAATTTCTCGTATTACGAATAGAGATACAACACGACACTCCAATACAAGAACAGGTATTATTGTTCCTGGAATTGACTCTATGAAAATGAGTATTGCGCAATGTTGTTTACCTGTATATGGAGATGATATCAAAGGCTTTATCACAAAAGGAGAAGGTGTCAAAGTACATCGTACGGTTTGTCCAAATATCGCATCAACCAAAGCTAGATTGATTGATGTTATGTGGGATGCTGGTGATAAAGATAGAACGTATGAAACAGAAATCGTGATTACTGCTAGAGATAGGCAATTCTTAGTGACAGATGTTTTGACTGTGATTTCTCAATTTAAAGCACCAATTGATAAATTGAATGCGGATGTCAATCATGAACTATTGATTTCAACATTACATCTAACGATTAGAGTACATGATATTGATCATTTAAATACGCTGATTGCGAATATTCGAAAAGTGGATTCTGTTGTAGAAGTGGACAGAGGTTATCATTAATCTTGTTTAAAACAAAGAATACGTTTATAATTTAAATGAAATTTCGAAGAAAGAGAAATTCTATTTCATTCTTTTGTAGAGACAATGATTTAGGTGAAAGCATTGATTGAAATGAATTAGAAAAGACACTCTGGAGAAGATGCCTGAAAGATAGTAGGGTAATCCGTTGACCGCGTTAAGGTAATGAAGTGTGCATCTATATTTAGATGTGAATAAAGGTGGTACCGCGCTAATAGCGTCCTTTCTATGGAAGGGCGTTTTATTTTTGAAAAGGAGGAATAGTTATGAATTATCAAACACCTAGAGGAACTTATGATATTTTGCCAGAAGAGATGAATGCATGGCATGATGTTGAAAATGTGATTCGTGATGTCACAAAACATTATCGCTATCAAGAAATTAGAACACCTTATTTTGAAACAACAAATGTATTTAAAAGAGAAAATGATTCCAGTGATATGGTCAATAAAGAAATGTATACATTCCAAATGGGAAATGATTCTTATACATTAAGACCAGAAGGAACAGCAGGTGTCATTCGTGCATTTGATCAACATAAATTATATGGATCTATGGAAATGCCAGCACGTTTCTACTATATGGGAGCGATGTTCCGCCATGAAAGACCACAAAAAGGTAGACAACGTCAATTCACACAATTTGGAGTAGAAAACATTGGCGCCAAATCAAGTGAACTTGATGCTGAAACAATTGCGTTAGGATATGACATTGTAAAAAGAATGGGCATTTCTTCTGTCAAAGTATTGATCAATACATTAGGAGATGATGCTTCAAGAAGTGCATATCGTGAAGCATTAAAGAAACACTTTGAACCACATTTAGATGAATTATGTTCTGATTGTCATAGAAGATTCGAACAAAATCCATTAAGAATCTTAGATTGTAAAGTAGATCATGATCAAGACTGCATGAAATCTGCACCTTCTTTAAAAGATTATTTGAATGAAGAAAGTAAAGATTATTTTGATAGAGTCTTAAAAGCATTGGATACATTAGGTATTCCATATGAAATCGATGATCGTTTAGTGAGAGGTCTTGATTATTACACACATACTGTATTTGAAGTTGTATCTACAAGACCTGAATCTGGTTCACAAGCAACGATCTTTGCAGGTGGTAGATATGATCACTTTGTAGAATACTATGGTGGACCTGAAATGAGTGGAATTGGATTCGCAATTGGTTTAGAAAGATTGATTTCATTAGCGAAAGAAGAAGGTCATGATTTTGGTGGAGAAACACCACTAGATGCGTATGTGATTGGTCTAGGTGATGTGAATACTTCTGTATTGAAATATACACAAGAATTAAGACATGCTGGTTATGTTGCGGAAGGTAACTTAGTAAAAAGAGGCTTAAAAGCACAATTTAAATCTGCAGATCGTAAACAAGCAAAATATATTGTGATTCTTGGGGAAGATGAAGTCGCAAATGGTACAGTCAATATCAAAAAGAGTGGAGAAGAACAACAAACGATTGCAAGTGATCAATTGATTGCAACAATCAACCAATGGGAAGGAAAATAAAAATGGAAAGAACACATGAAAATGGAACATTACGAGCAAGCGATGCTGGTAAGAAAGTAACATTAATTGGATGGGTCTCTAAAAGAAGAAATTTAGGATCATTAGCTTTTATTGATTTAAGAGATAGAAGTGGTATCGTACAAATTACATTTGATGAAACAATGGCTGAAAAAGTAAAAGATGTTCGTAATGAATATATTTTACAAGTAAAAGGAACTGTTCAATTACGTAAAGATGCAAACCCTAAAATGCCAACAGGTGAAATTGAAGTGCATGCTGAAGAAGTGAATATTGTAAATACTGCAGATACACTTCCAATTGATTTATCAGAAGATTCAACATCTAGTGAAGATACAAGATTAAAATATCGTTATCTTGATCTAAGAAGAGCCACGATTCAAAAGAATCTTGTTTTAAGACATAAGATTTGTATGGTCGCTAGAAGAGTTTTAGATGAAGAAGGCTTCATTGAAATCGAAACTCCAATTTTAGCCAAGAGTACACCAGAAGGTGCAAGAGATTATCTTGTTCCATCTAGAATCTATAATGGTCATTTCTGGGCATTGCCACAATCGCCACAAATCTATAAACAGCTTTGTATGATTGGTGGTATGGAAAAATATTTCCAAATCGCTAGATGTTTTAGAGATGAAGATCTAAGAGCAGATAGACAACCAGAATTTACACAAATCGATATTGAAATGAGTTTTGGTGATGAAGATACAATTTTTGGTATTGTAGAAAACTTAATGAAGAATATCTTCAAAGAAACAAAGAACTATGATCTAGAAGATCATTTTGTAAGATTACCATGGGAAGAATGTATGAAGAGATATGGTTCTGATAAACCAGATATTCGCTTTGGTAATGAAATTCAAGATTTAACAGTTTTATTTAAGAACACAGAATTCGCTGTATTTAAAAATGTTGTTGAAGATCCTAAGGGAATGATTGGTGCATTAAAGTTTGAAAATGCGCAAGATAAATATTCTCGTAAGGGATTAGATAAGTTACAAGATTTTGTAAAACATGGTTTTAAAGCAAAGGCATTAGCTTATCTAAAGATGGCAAATGGAGAATTAACAGGTTCTATCGTAAAACCACTTTCTGAAGAAGAAAAGAAAGCTGTTGTTGAAAGATTAGATATGAAAGATGGTGATCTTGTATTGATCATTGCGGATAATCTAAGAATCGTTGAATCTGCATTAGGTGCATTAAGAGTAAAGATTGCACATGAATTAGATTTAATTCCAAAGGGTGAATCTTATAAATTCTTGTGGGTAACAGATTTCCCAATGTTTGAGTATTCAGAAGAAGAAAATCGTTGGGTCGCTGCACACCATCCATTTACTGCACCAAAGGAAGAAGATATTGATAAATTATTTACAGATCCAGAACATGTATCTTCTAGAGCGTATGATCTTGTATTAAATGGTTATGAATTATTGTCAGGTTCTATTCGTATTCATGATCAAGAACTACAAGAAAAAGTATTTGAAGCAATTGGTTTATCTATGGAAAAGGCAAAGGAAAGATTTGGTTTCTTCTTAGATGCATTTAAATTTGGTACTCCTCCACATGGCGGTGTAGGTATTGGATTAGAAAGATTAACAATGGTATTAGCTGGTACAGATAATATCAGAGATGTTGTGGCTTTCCCAACAACAAATTCTTCTTTAGATCTCATGTCTGAAGCTCCTGGTACTGTAGATGATGAACAATTAGCAGTATTAGGTATTGAAGTTAGTAAGAAAGAAGAACAATAATATACAATTCATATAGAATTGTTCACTATGAAATGAAAGTACTATTTGATATAATACTTTCTGTCGAAAATAAAAGGTAGGTAAAAAGAATATGAGTACATTTTGGTCCAGTGTTTTATGGTTTTTAGCTGGTGCAGTTGTTGCGGCTATCGCTACATTCTTCATCTCTAGAAATTATTTCCAAAAACAAATTGAAGAAAATCCACCAATCAATGAAAAGATGATTCGTGCGATGTTCATGCAGATGGGAAGAAAACCTAGTGAAGCACAAGTTCGTCAAGTCATGAAATCTATGGGTGTTAAACCTAAAGAAGAAAAAGACAAAGACAAAAAGAAAAAATAAGCAAAGAAAGAGGCTGTTGCGATATCATTTCGTAACAGCCTTTCTTTGATTAATTCTTCTTTCTATTATTGAATGGAGGAACATTTTTATATTCTAAGTAAGCACCACATGCAGAACAAACACAATACATACCATACATTAATATCAGTCTAGAGATAATATAAAAAACATTCATCATAAATTTACCTCTTTCTTTTCCTTGAGTTCTTTAACAATCGTTTTACAAACCAAACTAATGCAGAATACAGTGTATGCAATCATTAAATAGAAAGCAATTTCAATAAATATTGTCATAAAGTTTCCTTTCTCTATACTAAGAACGATCTTGTTAACTTAATTTTAATAATTTAAATATAGAAGAAAAGAGAACAATGTTTATAAACAATAGAGTGTTGACAATTCATGTTAAATGTGTTTATTAAAAATTATTAGGGGAATTTCTTATGAATTATTTCGAATAAGGTAAAAGAAAAGATAAGAATGAAAAAACTTTTAAAATGATTTCAATTTTTATCTCTGGTATATTTTTAAACTTAATGACATTGAACATCAATGATTTTTGTTTTTTTTATATTATTTCCTCATCGTGGCTTTGAATCTGAAATAATCATAATAATGATTACTAGAATGATTAGCGTTAATAGTGTGATATCAAATATGATTTGAGGTATTGATGAGATAACTTTAACCTCTTTCATATAAAGAGGAAGGATAGCATCTGGTTCCTTGAATTGTTTTAACTTTATTAAGATATTCTTGAGAGAATAGAATAAATCAATTCCTAAGAATATGATAAGTAAGATAAACAAAACATTCATAAATAAATTGATACATAAATTTTGAATATTGATGATTAAAAGAATAGCTGAAATGATAGAACCTATCACTTGAATAATCAAAAGATCTAAAGTATTTCTTTTTGAAAGATATCCATTGATATCAATATTTTTCTCTATGATCTTTCTATCATTTGTTCTAAATAATAAATATCCACATGTTTTACCTAGATACTCCATACCTGACTCTTTATATTTAGAAATTGTAGATTGATCCATTTCTTCATTATTTGTGATTCCATGTGTTTGAATCTTCATTGTTGGAATGACAAGATGAAAATACCTATCTGAATGATTTGTTTGATAAAATTCACCAAACAAGAAATTTATAGAATATTTTTTTAGTAAATATCCTTGTGTAGATAATGCATCAAGCCATTCAGTGAATGTTTCAGTATCTTGTACTAGACAAGGTAGAAATCTATTTGTGG
>CAVLCI010000045.1:0-15582 GCA_963661415.1 Bifidobacteriaceae bacterium
GCCATCGGCTATAAAAACTCAATTATTACAGGACAGCTTATCCAAAAAAACGTATCGACAGATATGTACGAGGAACGAGATATGAGGTTGTTTACAAAAAAGGGGAATGATGGTAGATTATGGGTACAAACTCCTAGAGGTGGAGGAAAGATGCATCCACACGCTCGCTGAGCCAAAAGGGACCCCGGGTACGCATCACCGGGCTAGGAGCTAACAACAAGGAGGACGGGCAACCGTCCTTTTGTTTTTGAGAGAGGATGTGATAAAGTGAGACAAAACGCATGCAACAACGGACAAGATATCCTAAACGGGTTCAGAACCGATGAAACAGAATTCTAGTTCACTGAAGCAGGATATCCAATCATAGAGCCAATCACAAAAGAAGAAATCGAAGGGATCGTTAAAACGGTTCCTTTTCATTTGGCATCGCAGACACAGGACTAGGACCGTTGGGTTCACTTCCATATCCAAGATTTCAAGTTTGAGAGAATCTGGAACGACCCAGACAAATACATCCCGATGCTTTATCATTTCAGAGGAATGATAAGCCCGGACTAATCGATGTACACAGACATGCTGCAAAATAAGAATGTAGAACGTATAGCATATTCTGACAGAAATAATTAATGCAGGACGAAAAGGACTTTCTAGATGGAAATATATCTTCAATCTTAAGAAAGAGTAAGAAAATCTAATTTAGAAGAAATCACGTTTTAGAATAATTCTTATAAAAATTTTTCAAATAATAGTGCTCTTTTTCTATCCTTAAAAGAAATGAAAACATTTTCATGAAAGAATTTGTAAAAAGTTGTTGACAATTAAAAATAGTGCGATTAGAATCTTAGTTAAATTCAAGGAACGGAAGAGTAACCCTTCAGGAACTTCGAGCGAGTCGATACAGAGTGTGAGGTCGATAAGGGAGAGAAAGGTGAAGCGCATCCGGGAGAAGTCCTTATGAAATCATAGTAAGGAACGTGCATACCTGCGTTAAGGGAAAGAGTGATTGATAAATTTATTTATCAGTAACCAGTGTGGTACCGCGATTAATAAGTCGTCTCTGGAAATTCCAGTGACGACTTTTTTGTTTAAGGAGGGAATTCTGATGAAAGTTCGACGCAGAAAGAAAGTGACATTGTTTTAGATTCAAAGAATTAAAAAAGAAAAATAAAAGAGGAGAAAAAATTATGAAAAACACAAATAAATTATTAGCCGGACTTATGGCAGCAGGATTACTTCTAACAACAGGTTGCTCTTCAGCAACTTCAACAAGCACAGCAGCTTCTGATTCAAGTGCAATCTCGCAATCTGATCTAGATGCAGCTAATCCAGCAAACTTAGATACTTCTAGTTTAGAAAAACCTGATTTAGATCTTAGTAACGCTACAGGTCAATTGAAAACAGTTTTAGACAATGGTGTGCTTACAGTCGCAACATCACCTGACTTCCCAGCAGCTGAATGGCAAGATGATAGTGGAACAGTTTATGGTTATGAAATGATGTTGGCTAAATATGTAGCTGATTGCTTAGGTGTAGACTTCCAAATTGAAACTTCTGATTTCTCAGGAACATTCGTAGCAGTTGATACAGGAAAAGCTGACGTTGCGTTCTCTGGATATGGTTGGAAGAAAGACAGAGCTGAAAACTATGAACTCTCTAATGGTTGGGTAGCTGATCCAACAAGTGAAGAAAGTAAACATACATTAATTACTACAAAAGAAAATGAAGGTAAGTTTACATCATTAAGTGATTTCGTTGGAAAGAGAATTATGGCACAAGCTAACTCTCTACAAGAAATGTATGTAGAAGATGAAATCTTAGCTTTAGATACAGATGGTTCTACAACATATGAATCTGTTGGTACATTGGATCAAGCAATTCTTGGTTTATCTTCTGGTAAGTGTGATGCAATTGCTTTAGCGAACAATACAGCTGAAAATTATGTTGAAACATCTGATGGTGCATTCGTATTAACAAACGTTTACTTTGATTTAACTCCATATGGTGATTACCAAGGTAATGTATGTCTCTGCAAGAAGGGTGAAACACAATTTATGGAAGTTATCAATGAATGTCTCGCTACAGCGACAGATAATGGATATGTAAGTGAATGGTACCAAATTGCTAAGAAGGCATCTGGAGTTGAATAATTCATTAAATTAGAGAAAGGTGATAAAAATGGGAAAAGGAATTCTTGAGGTATTCTTTCTATACTGGCCGATTTTCTTAAGAGGTCTAGCTGGAACATTAGAATATGCGTTAATAGCTGTCATTGGAGGAACTTTAATTGGTGCGTTGGTTTCTTTGATGCATTTATCAAAAAATAAAGTTGTTTCTTCAATTGCTGGAATATATATCAATATTCTTAGAGGTACACCAATTTTAGTACAAATGTATATTTCATATTATTTTCTACCAATGGTTTTTCCATCATTAAATAATATTGATAAAGTATACTTTGTTCTATTAGCTTTGATTTTGAACTCTAGTGCTTATGTTTCTGAAATTATCAGAGGTGGTATCATGGCAGTAGATAAAGGACAAACAGAAGCTGCACGTTCTTTAGGAATGACAGAAAAGCATTGTATGACAAAAATTATTTTGCCACAGGCAATCAAGAATATCCTTCCTGCTTTAGCGAATGAATATATTGCGATGGTTAAGGAAACATCTCTTGCCGGAACATTTATGTTATATGAATTGATGTATACAAGAACATTACTTGCGAATAAGTATCTTGTATGGCAACCATTGTTCATTATTGCAGCGATTTACTTAGCTGTTACTCTAACATTGTCTTGGGCAGTTAAAAAATTAGAAAAGAGGATGAGTGTAAGTGACTGATATGAATAAACCGTTGATTGAGACAATTGATCTCAAAAAAGATTTTGGAGATTTAAAAGTTTTAAAAGGAATTTCTGAAAAAATATATAAAGGTGAAGTTGTTACGATTATTGGACCTTCTGGTGGAGGTAAATCTACATTTCTAAGATGTTTGAATCTATTAGAAGAGCCAACTGGTGGTGAAGTGTATTTTGAAGGTGAAAAATTAGATCCAAAAAGTACAGATTTAAATATTCATAGACAAAAAATTGGAATGGTTTTCCAACAATTCAATGTCTTTCCTCATCTAACTGTATTAAACAACATTACAATTACACCAATGCTTGAAAAGAATGTATCTAAAGAAGATGCTGAAAAAGAAGCAATGGAGTTATTGAAACAAGTTGGATTAGAAGAAAAAGCAAATGAATATCCAAGAAAACTATCAGGTGGTCAAAAACAACGTTTAGCCATTGTTAGAGCTATGGCAATGCATCCAGATGTAATGTTATTTGATGAACCTACAAGTGCGTTAGATCCAGAAATGGTAAAGGGAGTATTAAACGTTATCAAAGGTCTAGCAGAATCTGGTATGACATGTGTCATCGTTACTCATGAAATGGGATTTGCACGTGAAGTCAGTGATAGAGTCTTATTTATTGATGGTGGAATCGTTGCGGAAGAAGGAACTCCTGAAGATGTATTCGATCATCCGACAAATCCTAGAACACAAGAATTTTTATCACAAGTATTGTAATGGAGATGTTTATGAAAACAACATTTAAATATGATCATTATTATAAATATGATGAACTGAAATCAAATTTAGAATATTTTGAAAAGAATTATCCAGAACTCGTTAAACTAGAAGTAAATTGTGTTACTTTAGAAGGAAAAAATCAATTTGTTGTTACTTTGACAAACACAAAAACTGGTGATGCTTTAGAGAAACCAGGTTGGTATTTAGATGGTAACATCCATGCAGGTGAAGTAACATCATCTATGTGTGCAATGCATACAATTGATTATCTTTTAACAAATTATGGAGAAGATAAAACAGTTACTGATTTATTAGATTCTACAACGATCTATGTCATTCCTAGAGTTACACCAGATGGTGCAGAAACATACTTAACAACACCATATAACTTACGTTCCGCAAATCGTGATTATTTACCAGAAGAAGGTGGAATCAAGCCAGAAGATCTAGATGGTGATGGCGTTGTACGTATGATGAGAATTCCATCCAAGTATGGTGCTTGGAAGAAAGATCCTAATAATGCAGATTCTATGGTAAAAAGAACACCATCTGATACAGAAGGTGAATTCTATGATATTTACCCAGAAGGTGTATTGGAAGAATATGATGGTGATGAAAATCTAAAACAAAAGAAAGCATCTTGGGGATTAGATTTTAATAGAAACTTCCCATTGGGGTGGTTCCCAGATTCTAGACAACCAGGTGCTGGTAAATATCCATTAAGTAATCCTGAAACAAAGGCAATCGTTGATTTTGCCTTAGCGCATCCAAATATTGGTGGTGCTGCAATTGGACATACATCAGGTGGAATCATTCTTTATCCTCCAGGAACTAGACCTGCCAAATCAGCTCCACATTATGATATTGAATCATTTAAGGCAATCGCTAAGATGGGTGAAGAAGAACTTGGTTATAAACCAATGAATATCTTTGATTCTTTTATGAAAGATCAAACCCATTGGGATTCTGGTGCATTAGATGATTGGTTCTATCAATCACAGGGTGTTCCTGCATATACAATGGAATTTTGGAATGTCGCTGAAAAAGCTGGTGTACCTTATAAATGGGGCGAAGGAGAAGAAACTCCTGAAGATTCGTTAAATCGTTTCAATGCTATTATGAAATGGGTAAAAGAAAATGCACCACAATATTTCAAACCATGGCAAGAATATGATCATCCAGTATTTGGAAAAGTAGAACTTGGTGGTTTTAATACAAAGTTTACTTTACAAAATCCACCAGAAGATTTCTTGTTGGCAGAAGTAGAACACGATACTGCATTTAACATTCGTTTCGCAAAAGCAATGCCACATCTAGTCATTGATTCTGTAGGAAAAGAACAAATTTCTGCAGACGTATATAAAGTTACAGTGGTTGTTGGAAATACTGGTTATTTACCTACAAACTTAAGTGAAGAAGCACTCTCATTACATGTAGAAGATCATGTAAAAGTTAGTATTGAAGGTGCTAAGATCGTAGAAGGAAAAGCAGTAGAAGATGCAGGTAACCTTTCTGGATATTCTAGAACAGTTACAGGTTCTATCTATGGTAATTTAACAACATTCGCAAATGCTCCAGCGAAGAAGAAGCTTTCTTGGGTCGTACAGGCTAGTGCAGATACTACAATTACTATTTCTGCTAAACAAGCAAAAGCTGGTTGTGCAACAACTACAATTACACTATAAAAAATGAAGGCTATCTGAAAAGGTAGTCTTTTTGTATAATTAATTTGTGGAGGAAATCATGAAATATCAAAAATTAGGAAATACAGATATCCAAGTATCAAAAGTATCTTTAGGTACTTGGGGATTAGGTGGAGGTAGTGTATGGACGGATTATAATAGTACACTACAAGATACAGAAAATTTATTAGATGCTTGTTTAGATCAAGGAATCAATTACATTGATACAGCACCTGTTTATGGTACAGGAGAAAGTGAAATATTATTAGGAAAAGCATTACAGAAAAGAAGAGATGCATTTATTTTACAGACAAAATGTTCATTGAATTGGAGAAATGAAGGTGGTAACTTTCATTACAGTAGAGATGGTTATACTGTCAATAATGATACAAGCTTTCAAGCAATCAAAAAAGATGTAGAAGATTCTTTATTTAGAATGCATACAGATTATATTGATTCTATTGTGGTTCATTATGTATGTAAAGATTGGAGCGAAGAAGAAACGGTTGCAGCTTTAGAAGAGTTAAAGAAAGAAGGTAAGATACGTACTTATGGACTTTCTAATTCACAAAAAAGTGATTTAGAACAATATCAAAAATATGGTAATGTATCTTTTGTACAAGAATTCTTTTCTATCTTATCTCCATTTCATGGAAGAGATTATTTTGATACATGTCGAAAATATCATACGGTTTTTCAAGTGTATGGTGTTTTAGAAGAAGGCTTTTTAACTGGTCCATCATTTATAGAAAAGAAATTTAAGGCAACAGATATTCGTAGTAGATTGCCTTGGATCGAAGAAAAATATCAAAAAGGGCTATTGGATGCATTTGAAAAATGGAAACCTTTATGTGAAAAATATCAATGTTCTTATGCAAATCTAGTACAAGCTTGGGCGTTGGAACAATATGAAAATATGAATCTTCTTGTGGGAATGAGAAAGAATACATCTGTATTAGATACAGTAAAATGTTTAAATGTTTCTCTAACAAAAGAAGAAATAAAATACATGGAAGATTGTGTGAAAGAAATACAAGTTCCTGTTTTAGATAAATAAAAAATGATGTCAGTCAATGGCATCATTTTGAAATCTAGATAAATGTTCATAAGGTAAAATCAATCTACCATGTAATAGACCACAATCATCATTGATTCGATAGTTATCATAAGCAGTAAACATATTTACATCGATCTTAGAATAATCAAGATTTTGAAGAGATAGTCCTCTGATATATGCATCATCAAAATAAGAACATTCTCCTTGGTGTATCTCATTTCTTTCTGCACGTTGTTTGGATTGTCTTTGTTCATACAATGTATGGTTTGCATCACCAATTTCATTATAATCATCCATTTGTTTTGTACGTAATTGCAATTCCGTAAATGAACCAGAAGCATTATCAAAAAATGAAATATGTAAAGAACGATATCCATTCTTTTTACTATCATAAATATAATCTCGATAATATGGAGCTACTTCTTTTGATAGTAGTGGAGATGGTGTCCTATGTTTTCTTTGTTTTTCAACTGTAAAATCATTTTTTTCCATGAATGAAGGAAGCTGATTTGCGATTTCATATAAGTATTTTAATTCAACTTCTTCACGATCGTCTGTTGATTTTAAATGACATTTTGGCATAGAAATGACAATTCTATATGCAATTAAATCACGGAAATGAGAAACAGCATCTACAATTTGTTCTGCGCTTGGATATTCTTTATGTTCTTGATAATATTCATAAACAAAACGAACGATATATCCATTAAATTTTTCTTCGGCACGAATCAAAGATTTAATTCTTCCTCGAAATGTAAAAGCTAAGAATGGGTATTCTGTAGCTAATAATTTATAGAATTCACGAATTCTTTGGGATTGAGAAGTTAAAAAGTCATTGTGTTCTAATAAACCAATGATTTCTCTTAAGAAATATACATGTGCAATATCGACAATATTGTCTGTAATCTTTGTTTCTTTTTCTAAATCATCTGCGTATTTATGTAAAATACGTATGACAGTGTCTCCGTTGTATAAGTAATCTGTTAATTGAATCATAGAGATATCATATATGAAAAAATCCTTCGTGAGAAGGATTTTTAATTACATCTTTGAATAATCAACTGCAACTTGTGCCATTAACTTTGCGTTATTGAATACAAGTTGGATATTAGAATCTAAGGAATCACCACCTGTTAAGGATGCAACCTTAGCGAGTAAGAATGGTGTACAAGCTTTACCCTTGATACCTTTTTCATCCATTTCTTTGATTGCTGCATCAATTGCTCCATTGATGACTGCATCATCCATTGCATATTCTTCAGGAATTGGATTTGTTAATAACATACCAGTAGAGAATCCAAGATCTTCACTTGCTTTATAAGCTTTTGCACATTCTTCAGGTGTATTCATTTGATAATCAACTTCTAATCCAGAATGTCTAGAATAGAAAGCTGGTAATTCTTTTGTTTGGTAACCAAGAACTGGAACACCTTGTGTTTCAAGATATTCTAGTGTTAATGCTAGATCAAGAATTGCCTTAGCTCCTGCACAACATACCATAACTGGTGTATGTGCCAATTCTTGTAAGTCTGCAGAAATATCGAATGTTTGTTGTGCGCCTCTATGAACACCACCAATACCACCAGTAGCGAAGAATTTAATTCCTGCCATATGAGCAATAATCATTGTAGTTGTAACTGTTGTAGCACCATCTTGACCTTCTGCACAGATAACTGCGAGATCTCTTCTACTTGCTTTTGTGATAGCTTGTCCTTTTTTACCGAAATATTCAATTTCATCTTTTGTTAGACCAGCTTTTAATCTTCCACCGATAATTGCAATCGTAGCAGGAACAGCACCATTTTCACGAATGATTTGTTCTACTTTTAAAGCAGTTTCAACGTTTTGTGGGTAAGGCATACCATGAGAAATGATTGTTGATTCAAGGGCAACAACAGGTTTTCCTTCTTCAATGGCTTTTGCGACTTCTGGGTTTACATCTAAAAATTTGTTTAACATGATTGCATCTCTCCTTTACTTATTCTTGCATCATTTTATCAGTTATAGCTTCAACCGACATCATTGGGTTGATCGTTTCGCTTCCTTCAACAGCAATCGCTGCAGCTGCGCTAGCAATCGCACAAGCATCAGCTAGATTTGTACCTTCTAGATATGCCCATGTAATTGCGGCCATGAAGGCATCTCCAGCGCCTGTAGCGTTTTTCATATTCGCTTTATAACATGGATACATAATAGATTCATTGTGATCGGCACCAAAAACGCCATCACTTCCACATGAAATAAATACTCTATGTAATCCAGTTTCTAGTAATTTATTCGCAGCTTCTTGTAAAGAAGCTTGGTCTGTGATTTTAACACCACTTAAATATTCAGCTTCAATTTTATTTGGTTTTAATGTATTGATCTTAGAAAGATATGGTTTTAATTTATCGGCTTTTGAAATCGATACTGGATCTGCAAAGATTGGGGCAGTACAATGATCTGCAAGCCATTTGATTGATTTTTCTGGAATATTTGCATCAATGACAACGATTTGTGCATTGTTAATAATTTGAATATTCTGAGATAAATAAGAAGGTGTGATTTCTTCACAGATACTCATATCACTAACCGCTAATGCCATATCACCGCTAGGATCTGCTAAGAAAATATAAGTACTTGTATTCGCATTTTTTACTTTCTTTGCGTGAGATATATCTATTCCTAGATTTGCACAACTTGCTTCAATGCGTTGTGCGTATTCATCATCTCCAAATGCAGTTAAGAAACGAACATCTGTATCTAATAAAGAAATATTATGTGCGATATTTCTTCCTACACCACCTAATGAAGTTGTAGCTTTACCAGGATTGGAATCTCCTGGAATCAATTCTTTATTAGATTGGCCACCAATATCAATGTTGACACCTCCAATAACAACGACATATGTTCCACTTCTAAGAACATATCCTTTTCCAGCAATATATCCTTTTTTCATGAGATTGGAAATATGTACTGCAATTGAAGAACGTGATATTCCAGCTTTGATAGCTAATTCTTCTTGAGAAATCATTGGATTTTCTTCAATCCATTGTAAAATTTGTCTTTCTCTTTGTGTCATAACTCCCTTTCTAAGCAAATTTCTTGAATATAAGCAAATGTTTATAATAGTAATATACTTGAAACCGCTTTCGTGTCAAGAACTTTCTTTTATTGTTGATATAAATACACCAAACAAAATAATAATACCACCAATGATCTGATTTGGCGTGATACTTTCGTGAAGAATCAATGCGGAAAGAATGATTCCAAAAATAGGCATGACATTCATTAAAGTAGAAGCGTGTGAAGCGGGTATTTTTTTCAACCCATAATTGTAAAGTAATAAGGCAAGAACAGAACATCCTGCAGATAAATACAATAATGAAAGAATAATATTAAAATTAATATTACAAAACATAGGTTTTTCTAAGAAAATCAAAGGAATAAAACCAATTGTTCCAAAAAACATTTGATAATAAGTAATAGTAATAGAATCATATTTAGAAGGAATTTTCTGTACAAGGTAGTTATAGAATCCCCATAAAATACCACCAATAATCAATAATACATTTCCAAGTAGATCACTATTAGCTTGTGAGAAATCTGTTAGTAAGATAACTCCTATTATACTTAATAAAATACCTAGAATTGTTCTTTTATTTGTTCTTTCATGATAAATAAAAATCCCTACTAAGATTGTTAAAACAGGATAAGCAGCTTCAATCAATGAAGTCATAGATGCACTTGTTAAAGATAAGGCAATATTTTCTAATGTGTAATAAATTGATATTCCACCAATTGCGCTAAAGATAATAACTTTAAGATCTTTCTTTTCAATTTTTGAGTTTTGTTTTGTAATGAAACGATAAAGAAATAATAAAAAGTAACTGATTGCGAATCGAATACAACATAATAATATAGGTGAAATTGATTGATAAGTTAATTTTGTCGCAATAAAAGAGGACGACCACATCAACATTGCAAGGATTACAGATAAATAATATTTCATGCAATTATTATAAAAGAAAAAGGGAAAGAATCGTATTGAAAATCATAATTCTGGAGATGAATTTGAAAGTGAAATTTAAATTTTCAGTTCAGTAGTTAATTTTTGCGATTTTTTAAAAAAAGTGTTGACTTTGAAATTTGAAAATGGTATATTCTTACTCGCTGAAAGGCAATAACTCGTATCACTGACTAACAAATACGAGAGAATATATAACAATTCATTGGTCTTTGACCAAGTGAAATATACTTACAAATCGATGAATGTATGAATGATTCATCGAGTGATATATACGAATAATCAGGACAGATGTCCTGTGATATATAACAAATTCCGAGATTACTATCTCGTTTTTTTATGCTTTATTGAATATAATGGATAATATTAAAAAGGGATTAGAAAATGATTTATATTACGGGTGATACACACGGTGGAATTGATGTTAGAAAATTATTAGATAAAAATTTTTTGAAAAAAGTAACAAATAAAGACTATCTAATTATCTGTGGAGATTTTGGCTTTGTTTGGAATTATAAAAAAGAAAAAAGAAAAGAAAGAAAATGGTTAGATTGGTTTGATAATCAAAAATATACAACTTTATTTGTAGATGGAAATCATGAATGTTTTCCTCGATTAAAAGAATATCCTGAAAAGATATGGCATGAAGGTAAAGTACATATGATAAGGGATAGAGTCTTTCATTTGATGCGTGGGCAAGTATTTGAAATTGATGGAAATACGATTTTTACAATGGGTGGTGCAGCTTCACATGATAGAGGACCTGCGGTTGGTGATTCCGATGCAATCGTTGGTAAATATTGGTGGCCAGAAGAAATTCCTTCACAAGAAGAAATGGATGAAGGAATCAACAATTTAAAAAAATATAATAATCAAGTGGATTATATTGTGACACATTGCTTATCAACAAGTGATCAATATTCTTTAAAGGGAGATACGTTTAAAGCTGATGTATTAACAGATTATTTTCAAGAAATTAAAGAAACGGTTTCCTTTACGCATTGGTATGGAGGACATTATCATAAGAATTATGATCTAAGTGGTAATGTAACGGAATTATTTAATCGTATCTTAGAAATAGGGGAAACAGTTGCGGCATCTAAACCAATTATTGGTAGCCCAATTTATAAAAAAGACAATAAAGTATTCTTTCATTTTGAAGGAAAGTGTTGTTGTGGAACAATTGTTGGGATTTATCCTTGGGGTAAAATGCGCGTGAAAGATCAAGCAGTATATGATGTGATGTTAGAAGATGGAACTGTCATCAAATATCTTAAAGAAGAAGATATGTATGGATATTGTTGTATATGAGAGAAAATTTTTTAGACTATGGAAGAGCTTTTTGTATTATTTTAGTGATTTTGACGCATTTAGCTATACCTAATATTACTTATATTGGCTTTTTGCTAATGGCATTTTTCTTTTTCTCTGCTGGATATGTCACAAAAAAAAGCAGTTTATCATTTAAAGAATTTACAATTAAAAAATTCAAACAATTAGTGATTCCTTATTATCTTATGACAATGTTTTATGGGATATTTGAAATAGGAAGAGCTTATTATCTTGGATATGGAGATTATAGAATTTTTCTTGTTTCGTTAATGAATATGATTTATGGTTCTGGTGAGTTACCTCGTTTTGGAAAATACAGTGAATATATCAATAGCTTGAAATTCATACGTGCTTATTCTGTAGAAAATATAACCGAAACAATTTTGCCAACAACGAGTCATTTATGGTTTTTGCCTGCATTGTTTTGTGCATCAATACTGTTTCATATTTACATTAATAAACTTCGTAAACATAGATGGAATGATTTAATTGCTTTGTTTCTTTTAGCGTTGTTTGCTTCAATGGAATCCTTATCTCATCCTCAACTACCATATGGTTTAGGTAGAGGGTTGTGGGGTTGTGGATGTATGATTGTTGGATATCTTACGAAAGAATTAAATCTATTCATGGGAAATTCCAAAAAGAAATATTTTAGTTTTTCAATTGCTATATTTCTTATTTGTTTATACTTAAAATCATATCAATCTTCACTTGTAATAAGTCATTATGGTCCTTATGGTGTATGGAGTGTCCTTATTACATTGTTTGGTGGAACGAGTGGATGTATTATGCTGAGTTATATTTTTATAGTGTTAGATAAATTTTTTAAAGAAAGAGATAATATTTTTCTTTATATTGGGAGAAATACAATGCCATTATATTTATGGCATATGTTCTTCATCAATGTATATGGACTATTGTTGTTGAAATTAATGAATTTAGAACCTATGTTAAATCAATATTTAGATAGATTTTTCCCTTTTACGGCATATCATTTGGAGAAATTATTCATTGCGATAATATCTATCGCTTCAATTCTCATAATAAAAAAATATAAAGATAAACATCATAATTACAATTTATGTAAATAAAAACAACTTCAATGAAGTTGTTTTTATTTGCCTAAACGTTTTTCTACGTCTTCTTTAAACTTTTGGAATGTTTCTTCTGAAAGATCGTGTTCTACTTTGCATGCATCCTTTTGCGCTGTATCTGGATCAATTCCTAGGAATTCAAAATAATCTGTTAATATTTTGTGACGTTCATAGATTCTGACAGCGATTTCTCTTCCTGGAGGAAGTAATTTAATAGAACCGTCATGTTGCATTTCAATATATCCATTTTCTCTGAGTTTTTTCATCGCAACACTGACACTTGCTTTAGAGAATCCTCTATCTTCTGCAATATCGATGGAATGAACAGTTCCTTTCTTTTCTTCAATCATTAAAATAGACTCTAAATAATCTTCAGCAGACTCATAAATTGGCATTGACATATTTGTTAACCTCGTATCTCTACACATTATTTTACCGAAAAATCAAAAAATGAAAAGTAATATAACTTCATGTTAGATGAATTAAGGCATAATTAATGAAGATTGCTACAAATAGGAAAAGATGAAAAGAATCCTAAATAATGGTAAAATAAGTCACACAGAAAAAAGGATTTTTTATGAATACAGTTACAGAACCAGTTACAAAGGATTTATTAATAAAAGAATTAAAAAAACTTGGGGTTTCTTCTAATCAGATTCTAGAAGTTCATAGTAGTTTGAGCGCGTTTGATTATGTGATTGGAGGAGCTAGAACGGTTGTAGATGCATTGATGGAATTGTGTGGAGATACAGGAACATTATTGATGCCAACACAAACAAGTGATAATAGCGAGCCAAGTGATTGGGAAGCTCCAGCGGTTGCACCAGAATTATATAAAACGATTCGAGAGTCTATTCCACCTTATGATGCAAGTAAATCGGATATTCCTTGGATGGGAAGTGTCGCAGATAATTTTAGACATAGAGATGGTGTAATCATTTCATCTCATCCTAATGTTTCTTATGCTGCATGGGGAAGATACGCGAAATTATTATGTAATCGTCAATCTTTGCATTTTCCACTTGCGGAAGAATCTCCTGCAGCTAGATTATATGAATTAAAAGGGAATGTATTGTTATTAGGTGTTGATTTTGATAAAGCCACTTGTATGCATCTAGCAGAATATCGATGTGAGGCTAGACCAATTCAAATTCATGGTGCTTGTGTACAAACAGAAGATGGTCCTACTTGGAAAAAATATTTGGATTTAGATCTTGATAGTGATGTTTTTATTAAAGTTAGACAAATCATGCAAAGAAAAAACATGGTCAAGCAGACCATGATTGGTGGATGTCGTGTGATGTATTTCTCTGCTTCTGCGGCAATTGATGAAGCAACAAGCTTTTTAGAAAAAACACAAGTATACGAATTGTATCGTTAATCTATATTCCATTGATGTTGGATGTATGCATTAGAAATATCTTTTGCGGCTTCCAACATTTCTTTTTCGAAGTCTTCATCAAATCTTGATTTGATTGGAGAATCTAAATCAATTTCCATGATGACTTTTCCATCTACAATAACTGGAACACATAATTCAGAACGACTTGCTGAATCACAAGCAATATGATCTTTGATAGCTAAAACATCATCTATTTTTTGTACTGCTTGATCTCTATAACATTTTCCACAAACACCCTTTGAAAAAGGAATTGGAGAACATGCAGGTCTACCTTGGAATGGTCCAACAATTAATAGACCACCTTTCACAAAATAAAATCCAGCCCAGTTTAAATCGGAATATCCGTTCATAATAACGCTAGAAATATTAGCGAGTGAGGCTATCATATCTGGATCAGTTAAAAAGCCTCTGATTTGATCATTGATATATTTATTTTCCATGAGATAAATATATCACATTCTTTCTAGCTGTGATATACTAATATTCGTGAACAGGGGTGCACAAATGTGCTGAGACTACACCCTTATCACCTGATCTAGTTTGTACTAGCGTAGGGAGTTCAGTGTTTTGAATTTTCTGCGCCTTCGAAAATGGAGGTGTTTTTTTATGGAGAAAAGTACTACAAAAACGATCGCTTACCTTGCATTATATGTTGCACTTTATATTGTGCTCAAATATGTAGGTAACTTAATTCCTTTCCTTGTGATGCCAAATGGTGGATCGATTGAACTTGAAATGATTGCGGTGTTTATTTGTTCTTATCATTTGGGATGGAAATGGGGAATTGCAGATGCTGTATTATCATGGTTGATTACAATTGTTTTAGGATTTCCAATGTATTTTGTTCATCCTATTCAAATCTTATTAGACTATGTTTTACCACTTGTTGTATGTGGAATTGCTTCGCTTTTATGGCCTATCAAAGAAGCAAACAAAACAACAACGATTTTGATGGGAATCATTTTAGCAGCAGCTTCTTTATTTGGAATTGCGAATAGTTATGGAAATACGGTTGCATCCTATATTGTTGGTGCTTTGATTGGTGTAGTGATGTTTGTATTTACATATTGGTATCTGGAAAATAAGAAAAAATATGGAATCGTGATTTCAATGATATTGAAATATATTTGTCAATTATTATCAGGTGTTTATTTCTGGTTTCCAGATGGAAGCGTAGCTGGCAGTAAAGAAGCATGGGTATTTTCAGCTGGTTATAACCTTTGGTATAACTTAGTGACTATGATTGTTTGTATTATTGTTGTACCTACATTAATTGATCGATTATCTAAGTCTGCAAATATTAAATTTAAGGCATAAAAAAATAAGCTTTCGTGGGATTGCGAAAGCTTTTGTTGTTTTTTGAGGCTAGGATGATTAAAATAATGTGGTTGTAGAAAGAAGGTAATCATGTATCCAAAACCAGGTAGCT
>CAVLCI010000046.1:0-15519 GCA_963661415.1 Bifidobacteriaceae bacterium
TTAAACAAATTTCATACTTTTCTTTAATATTTTATATTTTTAAAGTAAGCGCTATCATTTAGAATGTTATACGGAAAGCAGTGGTTACTAAACAATCCTATTCACCTTATGTTTTCTCACATTCCTATAACCTATTTAGGTTCGCGATTGTTCTACCGCTTTCTTTCCCCTTAGGTAAGCATATGAAGAATTGGCAGAAATGGATAGACAAAGATGTAATTATAACCACAAAGGATGGTAAAAAACTATCCGGTGTTTTGAAAGGACCTGTCATTCCTTCTAAAAATACAATCCCCGAAGAGTTTCGACTGTTAAATGGTGTCTTTGTGACAAGAGTCAAAACAAAAGACATCTCTTCCATTCAAGATGCCTTCTGATTTCCTCTACATGTTTGTAAAACATTCATGTAGGGGTTTTTTATATTTTCTCGTTTGCTGGAATACCATTCCAAAGTCTGTAATAAACATTCTTATTTTCAAGAAGTTGTTCATGATTGCCTTCTTCAACGATTCCATTCTTTCCTAATACAATGATTCTATCTGCATTACGAATGGTTGTTAAACGATGTGCAATCGTTAAAGTCGTTCTACCAACAGAAAGTTTCTCCAAACTTCTTTCAATTAAGATTTCACTTTCATTATCTAATGCAGAAGTTGCTTCATCTAATAATAGAATTGGTGGATTCTTTAAGAATACGCGTGCTATTGATATTCTTTGTTTTTGACCACCTGAAAGTTTAACACCTCTTTCACCAACATAAGAATCATATCCATCTTTTAACTCATTAATAAATTCATCTGCACCAGCAAGTTTAGCCGCTTGGATGATTTCTTCACGTGTTGCACCCGGTTTACCATATTCAATATTCTCTGCAACTGTTCCAGAGAATAAATATACATCTTGTTGTACGATACCAATTGCACTTCTTAAGCTCTTTAAAGTAACATCTCTTACATCTTGTCCATCTACTTTTAAAGCACCACTTGTAACGTCATAGAAACGCGGAATCAAAGAGGCAATCGTTGTCTTACCTCCACCACTTTCACCTACCAGTGCTAGATTTTCACCAGGATGAATCGTTAGACATAGATCATGTAAAACACGATTATGGTCATCTGGATACTCAAACGTTACATGATCGAATGCAATTTCACCACCATCAACTTTCAATTCTGTTGCGTCTTCTTTATCTTGAATATCAATTGGTGTATCCATAATTTCAAAGAATCTTTCAATACCTGTAATACCTTGTGAAAATTGTTCCGCAAATTCAACCAATCTACGAATCGTAGCGATCAATGTTGAAACATACAACATATACATGACTAAATCACCTGCATTGATCTTTCCATATACCAAGAATAGACCACCCGCAATAATCGTTACACTATACATCAAACCATCAAACAAACGAATACACATATTTAAATTTGCCATTGCGTAATAACGTTTCTTTTTGATTGCTTTGAGTTTTACATTTCCATCCGCAAACTTCTTTAATTCTGTTTCTTCTGCAGTAAATGCCTTAACGATTTTTTCACCTAATAAAGAATCTTCTACTTGTGCGTTCAATTCCCCAATTTGAACACGTTGTTCTTTTGTTGCGGATCTAAAATGATGATTTAACTTAATGGATCCCCAAATCATAAAAGGAACACACGCAAAGATCAATATCGTTAGTGGGATAGAAGCACTACATAAAATAATAAAAGAAACAACAATCTTAATTCCCGCAATAAAGAATTCTTCTGGACAGTGATGTGCAAATTCTGTAACATCAAATAAGTCAGATGTAATTCTACCCATAACTTGCCCAATTTTTGTATTTGCGTAATAAGAATCTGATAATTTCTCTAATTGATCAAACGCATCACTTCTCATATCTGTTTCAATATAAACACCCATGATATGACCTTGTGAACACATAAAGAAATAAGCTGCAGCATCTACCAATCGTAAAACAATATATAAGATTGCCATCTTCGCAACTAAATTTACCGTTAATGATAATGGCTCATACATTGCAGTATTTGTTAATTGTGACATGATGCGAGGCAATACAATATCACATAAAGTCGTTAATGAAGCACAAAATAGATCCATAAATAAAATCTTTTTATATTTCATTAAGTAAGGAATAAATCTCTTTAACAATTCTTTTGTACTATATGTTTTTGTTACTGTTTCCGACATATAACTTCCCCCTAATATTTTAGAATCTATTTTAATGAAAACAGATAAAAAAAGAAATGATTTTGCTTCATTTCTTTTTCATATACTTCATATATTCATTCATACAGTTTGTTTTAAAAGCTTCTATTGGCATCGTACTTAATGTATCCCACCATGCATATTGATCACCAAGATTTGAAAAAACATGAATTCCTTTTTTTATTAATGACCAAACATCTTGTTCTGTAATATTCCATGCATTTAATCCAACTTCATACAAATCTTTATCTGAAATATAATGCATTGTTTCTTCATTAAGTACTCTAATATTTGCTCCTAAACGCAAACTTTCTGGCTTTGGATGTTCTATAAAATAATTCTGTATTTCATCAATGATTTCTCTTTCTCCAGAAAATAAAATACAACGATCATATACTTGATATGCATCTAATAGATTCATCACTTGTTGCATCAAACCAAGTTCTTTGAATTCCACTTCTATGAAGAAATCTTTTCTTTGTTTTGTAATCCATTGTAACAATTCTTCGAATGTTAATATATGCGCGTATCCAATTCCTTTCCCTGTACGATATTCTGGTTGATAATACCACGCTTCATTCGTATAACCGCCTTTTGGAAATGGTCCTAATATATTCCCACGAAATGGAATTTCAAGTTGTTTGATTTCATCTAATGTACATTCTGAAATCTTTCTTTTATTTATTTTTAGATATTCTTTTGGAGATAAACGTTGAATCGTTTCATCATGAAATACAACGATTTGATGATCTTTTGTTTGACGAATATCAATTTCAATTCCATCAGCACCATGATCATAGCTAGCTTGAATTGCCTGCAATGTATTTTCAGGGGCAACACTAAAATCCCCTCTATGTGCGATTACTTTATTATAAAACATATACAATAATAACACTGGTTACCCAGTGTCACTTTTATCCATTTCTTCCTTTTTCCCAACCACTTTCTTTCATGTTTGTATAAACATATACACTTGCGGAAAGAGCAGAGAATAAGAACATGATTACAGATAAAGCTGCAGCCAATCCATAATGCATGTTATTGAATTGATTATATAAATCAATTCCTAACATTTGTGGATGGTTTCCATCCATCAAATATGGTGTAGTAAAAGAAGAAATATTAGACATAAATACAAATGTTGCGGCTACAAACATATCTCGATAAGTTAATGGTAATATCATATCTTTTAAGATTCTTAGTTTTCCTGCACCAGCATCTCTTGCAGCTTCAATCATTGAATCATTGATTTTTGACATACTTGCAGCTAATAACATTGTCGCAAATGGAATATTGAACCAAAGATTCATTAATGTAATTCCTTTTCCGTTATACATTAAACCTAACTGTATGTTCCAACCAAATATCTGTGATACACGATTGATCAAACCAGAATCACGAATGACTGTAATCATTCCATTCACGGCAACAAGTCCAGGAATAAAACGAGGCAACAAATATAATTTTGATATGATCTTACTAATTTTAGAATGTGAGAATCTTAAATAGATGGATAATAAATACGACACACCAATTGCGATAACAACAGTCGCAATGACAACTTCCAAAGTATAAATGATATTTCCACGTTCTGTAGGATCTGTAAAGAAATAAATATAGTTACCCCAACCATACCCTCCATCTTCTAGTTGAAAACTTTGAAGGATAGAAAGTATGACTGGATATACGATAACTAATATCATAAGTACTGCAGAAGGAAGAATCAAAAGATATGGAAGTATCTTATGAAATCTTGTCTCTTGCATACTTAGTTCAATGTACCAATTTCTTTATCCCATGCTTCATAAAGTGCAGTACCAACTTCACCCATAGAAGATACACGGAATTCTGTGATCTTAAGATCTTTAATATCAGCTGTTAAGGATTCATCTAATTTATCAAAACTGATTACTGGAATTGCAGACATTGTATCTAATGCGATGTTTTGTGCTTCAGCAGAAATCATATAGTTAATGAATGCATATGCACCTTCTGTATTACTTCCCATAGAAGGAATTCCTAAACATACTGCGTTACCTGTAAAGGATGGTGTAATTTGAGTGAATTTAATAGAAGAAGGTAATGTTCCTTGTTTCAATTGTGTAAATGTCATATCTGCCCAAGCAGGAATCATATCAACTTCTTTATTTGCGAGAAGATCTAAAGTACCTTGGTTCTTATTTGGATAAACGACTTTACCACTAGATTGATACATATAAGGATGTAATTCTTTTAATAAGTTAAAGCCTTCTGTCCATTGATCTTCCCATTTTGTATCACTAGAAGTCAATGCTTCTTCAGGTAAGAAGTTATAGACTGCAGTTGTCACAAAGGAACCACCTGCACCACCAGAAGATGGTGTATTGTATGCAAATCTACCTGGATGATCTTTGATCCATTGATATAATTCTTCAGCTGTTGTAGGAACATCTTTCACTGTTTCTGAGTTATATGCTAGACCTACTGTAGTACCACGATATGGAATTACTAAGTCATCACGATATGTTGCCTTAACTGTTAGATCATCAGAATTAGGAATCTGATCTTTATCCAAGGAAACAAAGAAATCTTCTCCACCTTGTTCAACATATTTTGTTACTTCATCCCCACCAAGTTCAATGACATCAAAATCTGTATCTGTTTGACCAGCTTTTTTTGCGGCAATCAAACGATCATATAAAGATTCAGCACCTGTACCAGAAGTAATAAATTGTAACTTTGCTTCATATTCATCTTGAGATGCATTGAATGTCTCAATTTGTTTTTCGAATTGTACACGGACATTATCTGAACCAGAAGCCCAAACAGTCACTGTTGATTTTCCACTTTTTGCGCTTGCACTTCCTGCAGAACAACCTGCTAGTAATGATGCACTTAATGTTAGTAGAGCACTTGCTTTAAATACTTTTTTGAAATTCATCTTTTTTCTCCTTACGCGGCGTAAATAAACTTTTCCGCAAATTTCATAGATACTTGTTCATGTGGAGCATAATCTCCCACTTCACTCTTATTGATATATGCTTTTATAATTTGATCATTGTAATCAATGGATACTTCTCCATAATGACCAAGTACCATAATGGTTCTAATTGTTCCTTGCATGGAACCTTCTTCTTTTGAAAGAATTACATTTTCTGGTCTTACCGCAATCACTTGATCTCCATCATTCACAAAATTCATTTCTCCAATGAAACTTGCGACGAATTTACTCTCTGGATGATCATAGATTTCAATTGGTGTACCAATTTGTTCAATGACACCTTTGTTCATAACAACGATTCTATGAGACATCATCATTGCTTCTTCTTGATCATGTGTTACAAAGACAACTGTAATTTGTAATTCTTCTTGTATCTTCTTGAGTTCTTCTCTCATCTGCATTCTGATTTTTGCATCCAATGCACTAAATGGTTCATCAAGTAATAATACAGATGGTTCTAAAATCAAAGCTCTAGCGATCGCAATTCTTTGTTGTTGTCCACCAGACAATTGTGTTGGATACTTCTTTTCTGTGCCACTCATATTCACGAGTGCTAGACCTTCTTTGATTTTCTTTTGAATCTCTTCTTTTGGTAATTTTTTGATTTTTAGACCAAATGCTAGATTTTGTTCAACAGTCATATGAGGCCAAAGGTTATAACTTTGGAATACCATAGAAGTTGGTCTTTGTTCAGGTGGTAAGTTTCTAATAGATTGTCCATCCACTAAGATATCTCCTTCATCAATGGATAAGAAACCACCTAATGTTCTAAGAATCGTAGACTTTCCACAACCACTTGGTCCTAACATTGTCAGAAATTCACCCTTGTGAACTTCAAAGTTGATATTTTCAACACCATCCCCATTTGGATAATGTTTTTTCATATCTTTGATTTGTAATTTGATATCATTTTCCATACTACATTCCATATCCTTTCGACATCGTATCCGCATTCATATATTTTCTAACAAGGAATAAGATCAATACTGTTGGTATGATCAATATCAAGGAAAGAACAGGTCCTGCAGTTAATGGATATTCCATAATGACACCATATAAGGCAACAGGCATTGTTTGAACCTGTGGGAATCCAACTAACAACGTACCTTGTGCTTCTTCTAATGAACCTAAGAAAGTAAATACACTTCCTACAACGATTCCTGGCATTGCCATTGGTAATGTCACATGAAAGAATGTTTTTAAAGGTCCTGCACCAACATCTCTTGCGCTTTCCTCTTGTTGTTTATAAACTGCTCTAAAAGATCCACTTGGAATCCAAGTCATAAACATCATCGAATTCACAACATGAATGATTACGACACCTAAGAACGTTCCCATTAAGTTCAATTTATAAAACAATATCGCAATGGAAATATATAATCCCATTCTTGGATACGCATTACTCAACAAAAAGGATAATAAGAATAACTTCTTTCCTTTAAAATCAAAGCGAGCTAATGCATACGCTGCAGGAATACAAATCAAAGCCGAAACGACCGTCACAACCGCAGCTAATACAAATGAAGTCGCAATTGACGATAACAATGAACTTTGTGAGAACACAAACTGCCACCACTTAAATCCAAATTCTTGTGGGATTGCGGATGGTGCTTCATATTTATTCGCAAATGCCAACATAAATAGATTCATGAGTGGTAAATAGAAGAACAATACAAATAACGCAAAGATGATATATTCGTAAAACTTCTTTTTCCCCATCATGTAATAAAACTTCTTCAACATGCTTTCTTTACCTCTAATGCATCTTTCACATTTCTTGTTGTCATATTTTCAACAACATCTTGTTTGTGAAAAACTTCCATGTCCTCCCTTTCATTGACTGTCCAAACACTTGCCTTCAAATGCATTTGTTCCATCAATGAAACAAGATAACTTCTCAAAAAATGATATTCGATATTTACAACCTTGATTCCTGCACGATGAATCTTTAATAAAGCTGTTTCCAAATCTTCAGTAAATTTTCTTTCTTCATAAATATTTGTAAGAATATTTTCAATATTGAAATAAACTTCTGCTTTTTCAAAACCTTTTTGACCTTTACTACATTTATGAAGATCTACATATCCTGAATAAACCAATTGAT
This sequence comes from Bifidobacteriaceae bacterium, assembly GCA_963661415.1. Taxonomy (GTDB): domain Bacteria; phylum Bacillota_I; class Bacilli_A; order Erysipelotrichales; family Erysipelotrichaceae; genus Bulleidia. The sequence goes on from CAVLCI010000046.1 coordinate 7,296, forward strand.
TCACAACACCTTCTTCTAAAGCACATGCATAAACCAATTCTTCTAAATTTTCATTTTTTAGATCACAATTCATTTTCTTTTCAGGATATTTCTTCAATAATTCAAAAGCTTGTTTCAAAGTAACACCAGATGATTCATCATGTCCCAAAACTAACGTACCTTCATTGTTTCTAACATCTATTTCTACACAATCTACATTTTTTTCTAATGCATATTGTAAAAATTCCAATGAGTTTTCTTTTGTACCATCACATCCTGAATGTGCTGTAATTTTCATAACAACTCCTTTCCGCTAAACAGTCTATGTAGTACGTGTTAATTCAAAAATCATTATTTTTAAAAGATACTGTTAATTATTTGAAGGTTTTGTTAAATAACAATTAACAAATATCATTTGATTTTTCTTTTACAAAAATATCATCAAATCAAAATGAACTCTTTATATAATCTCAAAGAAGAAAGGATGATCATATGAAACAAATAGCTACATTTCATCAAGCATTAAATAAAGATTTCCAGGGAAATTATGCCTATATCATAGACATTCCAAATAACACAAAAACACTTTCGATCAAATTAACAACAAACAAAGATTTTATCCAAGATACAAAACAATATAGAATGAAATATCAAAATACTTTACTTCCAATTTTAAAAAAACACTTAGAACATGATCCAAGTGAAGAAGAATATGAAAGTTTTGTTAAAAATATGAAAGCAGAAATACAACTATCAGTATTCACTAACAATCAATTCATTGGAAATGTACATAAACCAGGTCTAACAAAAGAAATCATTTTATCTAAAGAAATTAGAAGTCAAGGATGTTTACCACTCCAAGAAATGCCAACACAAATCAAAGTCATTGTGAATGTTTTTCAAGTAGTAGAAGAAAATACATTCTTTGATCTTTACATTGAAGGAGAAACATATGTGGAAGAGAATTGAATTACACAATCATACAAATGAATCTGATGGAAATATGACACCAGAAGAATTAGTAGAATACTTACACCAAAATCACATTCAATCTTTTTCTATTACTGATCACAATACAATATCTGCTTGGTATCAAGTAAAAGACCTTTGTCAGAAATACAACATGGAATATATTCAAGGATTTGAACTAACTTCTTTCTATGGGCATATGTTGATTCAAAACTTAAAAGAATACTTTCCTTGGGATGATATTGATGAAGATAATGGTGATATTTTATTTGAACGCGCACATCAAATGGGAGCACTTGCTGGAATGGCACATCCATTTTCAATTCCTTCTCCATTTTCGAATGGAATGAATTGGACTCTTAAAATCAAAGATAAAAGTCTGATAGATTTCATTGAAGTCATTAATAACGCACATATCAATGAGCCAGATAATCGTAGAGGCATTCAATATTGGCAAAAACTAGTATTAGATGGATATACAATCGCTCCTGTTAGTGGAATGGATTTGCATCGTAAAGTAGATATGTCTAATTACTTTACAACGTATATAGAAGTCAATGATACAAATCTATCTTTAGATCAACAATTAGCTATCGCAATTCATTCACAGAACACACAAGTCACAAAAGGTCCATTGATTACTCATACCATAAATAACAATCAACTCATCATTGATTTACAAAACATCAATCAATATCAAAATCTTTATCTAGAATATAAAACAAAGAATCAAACAATCATTCAAAAATACAACAATCAAAAAATCACATTCTCTCTAGAAGAAAATGTGAATGGTACATTACTGTTATATGAAAATGTTATTGATTATAATAATCTCATTGCGTTAACAGGAATATTTTTATAAATCATTTATTTCGCGTTGTTAGAAAAGATGCAAGTACGATCAAACAAGCCACAAAGATCTTTCCACTCGTTCCTGAAATCATCGTTAATACACGTCCTAGAAATGGAATGGATAATACAACTTTACCAATCAAACGATCATAGGTAACTGGTGTTAAATCTTCCTTTTCATTTGCATCACCTTTTGTAATGAATTCACCAGAAACGACTCTATTTTGTACAATACGATGTGTAATGATTGCACCATTTTCATCAGAACTATAATACGCAATCACATCATCTTTTTGAAGATCTGATGCTTCTATTTCCTTTACATAAACAACACTACCAGTAGGAATTGCAGGTTCCATACTACCACTAATAACATGATAGATTTCACACCCAAATAATCTAGGAATTGTTAATGGAATGCACAAAAGGATTACTAATATTAATAGTAATCCTCCTGTTATATTACATATCTTTGTTGTTTTGGTTTTGTTCACGTTTTGTTTGATCCTTTTTCTTAATGATAACAAAAAGTATGATCAATGCAAGTAGCGCAACACAAGCTAATCCAATCATAAGATACATGAAACTAGCAGGTCTTTGTTGTGCTTTTTCATTTTTTTGACCATTGTCTAAAGGTGTTTGATTATCATCAAGATCAATCACATCTTGTGTTGTTTGATTGTTATCTTCTACATCTTGTTGAGAATCATTGTTTGTGGTGTTATCTGTATCTACTTGATTGTTTGTATTTCCACTTACATTTTGATTTGTAGCTTGATTATTTGTAGAACCATTATTTGTTGTATTACTTTCTGTCGTAGTACTTTGAGGTATTCTTTGATAAGTAAATGTGAATACATTCTCTGCTTCATTTTGACTTAATGTTTTTGTTAAGTTATAGGCTTGTGGACGATATCCATCTACATAATGAAACGCAACGACTGCTTTATCACCAATCACACCATAATAAGTTTGACTAGGTGCTAATGTATTTCCATTTTCATCTTGATAATTGACAATATATTTTGTCATATCACCTTTGATGCCATACGCTACTACATACTCTCTATCACATTCTACTTTGAATGCAGGTGTACTTACCGTATTGTTATCTTTTCCACTTTCACGAATACCTTTGACATAGTATTTCTCAGAATCGTTTAAGTTTATATTTGGTAAATAATCTCCTAAAGAAATGACTTGTCCATATTCTAGATTTGTAATCTTCACTTCTGAACTACCATCTAAAAATGTACCTTCTTTTCCTGCATAGAGTGTAATCGTATACGTATAATGTGAATCATTACCACCCTTTTCAGCGAAGATCATTTGTTTGCCTTGTAGAATCATAAATAAAGTACATACAAGAAGGATTCCTGTCTTCCACATCTTACGAAGTTTCATCATTCATCCTCCTTTTTTCTTTGGCGAACATTGAAAATAACAAGTCCTAAACAAGCTAGACCAGCCACAAGAGTAATCACAGAATAAAGTAATACTTGACTATTATCACTTGTATCTGCAACTTTACGGTTTCCATTTGAAGTAACGAGTTCTACCGCAAAATTCATTTGTAGTTTTGCGAGTGTATCTTGGTATGTATTTCCTTGTGTTTCACCTTCTAAGGCAACATGTAATGTAATTTCACCAGATTGATTAGCGTCTAAACGATCTAAGTAAAAATAGTCTTTCAATGAATTGGTTGCCTGATGAAGACCTTCACCACTTTCATTCTTTGTTTCACCACCAACTTCATCACTACTATAAATGACATTTTCTGTTCCATCAGATGATATATACGTCAAGATATAAGAATATGCGCCACCTTCCGCAACACTTTGTGTATCTTCCAAACTCTGTAATACTGCATTTGTCATATACCAATCTGTTGTTTCATGATATTGATTTTTTAAAGATAAATGAAAATCAACACTATCTCCTGGTTCTAGATTATAGATTGCATCATCAATATCTGTATTCTTAAATGTACTTGTCATATTCTTTCCATCAAAGTATACATTCCAATCATCTCCACCAGAAAAGCTTTCCGCGTGTATCGTTACAGGAGAAAACAGTAGTAATAAAACGGGTATCAACCATCTTTTTTTCATACGTTATTCCTCCTTACTGTAACGAAATAGAACCATCTGAAGCTACATTCACATCAACGCCCCATGCACTTTTTATTGCGTCTTTTGCGTTATGTGTTTGTACTGCATCTACTTCTGCTTTCAAATGGAATTTCACACCATCATAGTTAAATTTCGTTGTTGTTTTTGTAACTCCATCTTCAACAATTGTTTCTTTTGTAACTTTGTTACCAATGGATGCATCAATCGTTAATGTATCAGATAATGGTTTTGTTGTTTCACCAACTGTTAAAATATTTGGCCAATATAACACAGTTCTTTCTTCTGTAGAGTTATCTTCATCTATGATCCAACCATTATTTGTTAGATTTAATACAATCAAAGAAGGTGCTAATGATGTTTCTTTCTCACCATCTGCATTTGTCCAACTCTTATAAATACGAACTCTAACATATTCATTGATCGTACCAGAATTCTTAACCGATAATTCTTCTTTATAAGCTCTACCAAGTTGTAATTGTTGATTGGATTCTTCTAACATATCTGATAACAATTCACCTTGTGTTGTATCCCATGCATCATCACTACCTGTATAATCTCTACTACTAATATCCTTTGTAGACTGTGCACTTGTTTCTACTAATGTGACACCAATATCTTTCATTTCAACTTGTGCTGTATAATTCTCACTAAAATATGTTAATGCAGCACGTGTACTACCAATTCCACTCATCAATAACAACACACAAGCAACACAAGTTAGAACCAATGTTCCCTTTTTACTTCTCAACCATTTCATTGTGTTGCCTCCTGAACACCAATATCTGTTTTAGTGTCTACTTTCGCATTCCAATCAGCATATGGTGTTCCATCTTCATGATATTGAACAGGTGTACATTCTTGTACAACAATGACATTGAAACTATCTTTATAGTCTTCTGATAATTCAATCTTCGCTTTTAAGATTTCAGTTGAACTATTAACTTTTAAAATATCTTTGTAGTACCAATATCCATCTTCATTGCTTGTCCAATAGGCATTGCCACTATCATCTACTGCACTTGTATAAGTCATATTGATTTGACTTCCACTAAATACTTTTACGCGCACATAACAATCCGTTTCACCTGTATTTGTTAGAGAAATCTCTTTTGTCATATCTTTGACTTTTTCTTCGATTTCCGTTTCTGAACCCAATGTAATTTCATAACCACCTTCTGCTTTTACATACGTTGTAAAGTATGCCATAGCACTTGGTACGGATATACTACATACTAGTCCTCCAGCAACAATAGCGAGCCAAAATGTTTTATTTTTGAATAAATTCGTTTTCATTTTTCCCTCCTATTGTTTTGTCCAAATCCAACCAGAATCATCACTATAATCAAAATGATTCGTTACACCAGTTCCTGGTTTTAGTTCATCGTTATATGTGTTTGTAAAGTCTACTTCAATCGTTTCATCTGCCACAATCGTTCCATATTGTTCAGCATCACTTACAAGTGTATAACTCGCACCACTATAGACTTCTTTCACTGTTACATGTAATCCTGATGGAATTTGATCTAAGATAGCTTCTTTACTACCTGTAGAATCAAATGTTGTAGAAACTACATTACTATAAACAACATTTCCATCATCATCTTTTCCTTCAACACTAAATACAAATGTTGTTTCTTTTAAAGAAGCATTATATGCATTTAATGTTTTGATGATTTTTAAACTACCATAACGAGGTGTTCTTTCTGGTTTTAATCCAGCACTCACATCATAGATCCATTCATCATCTTTCTCATCTTTTGTTTGATAATAGTAATTATCAGGAATAGAGATGATATATGGATTAAAAGAATAGGAATAATTCTCTGTATTTGTATCTTGCGCCAATACAAGATATAAACCATGTTGTAGAGGTTCATAACTACCACTACCATCTTCAACATCAAATGATCCATCTGCATCTAATTGTTTTTCTTCTACGATTTGTTTTGCCTGTAAAGAACTTGTTTCCCAATCTTCACTACCAGAAGGAATCTCTTCTATTTTCATTTCAGAAAAGTTTGAAGTAGAAGTAAAAGCACCAGTATTATCCATATCCGCTATCTTATAGAGATTTACATGAATAGATGCATTTTGAATATCTGCACCATAAGTACTCGTATCTGAAACATTGATCGTTAAAGAACCAATTCTATCAGGATTGATTGCGTTAGCTGCATATAAGGAAGGAATATTCATTCCTATGATACTAGCAAGCAACGCAATGCATATAACATATTTCTTATTCCACTTTTTCATGTTTAACCTCCTTGTCTTTTTGTTTCTTCCATTTCTTTATTTTGATGATCGTAAATAACAATACGATTACCGCTATCACTAACAATGCATATAACATATAGTATTCTTGGATAGATTCCAGCATTGTTTCATCACTTACTTTAACTTCATCTTCACCATGATATTCACATCTTGTTCCACGAACTAATAATCTATGACTATTGATTCCATAAGGTGTACATGTAAATAACGTAACATAATCTTCACCCTCTACATTTTGTAAAGCATTCGATAATGTTTCCACATCATCCTTTTCTATCATTGGTAATATTTGATCTACTTCATACGCTAATGTTTGATCTAATACATGGATATAAAACTTATCCCCAATCTGTAAAGAATCCAAATCACTAAATAACTTTGCGGAAGGTAATCCACGATGTGCAGCAATTACACTATGATTTCCACTTCCACCAATAGGTAACTTTGTACCAGATAAATGTCCTGCCGCAATCTGTAATACACCATCTGATGTACCATGATAAATTGGAAGTTTTTGATTGATTTCTGGAATAGAAATATATCCCATTAATCCAGTATCATTCAAATTCAACGCATTCCAATAATCACTCCCTCTAAGATTCTTCTCTTCTTCATCAAAAGCATCTGTTTGAAATGTGTTTTCTACAATGGAAGCATTGTATGCCTCAGCTTCACTCCATGCCTTACTAAAATCCTCTTCACTCGTACTTTCTACTTGTTTTTCAAAACTCGCGATTGCTTGAGATTGATGATAACGATTCCATTGATCAGATATCGTAGGATAAGTAAAGATTCCAAGTCCTACTACAAATACTAATCCAATCAATATATTCGGTAATATCTTCTTTAATTTCTTCATAACTTCTTTTTACGTTTCACAAATCTTGTACAACAAGTAATCACTAATAATACAGATAAGATTCCTAACATCGAACAAACCGCAACGAGATTTGGTTCAACTTGATAAGCATCTGTAGGAACATAAGTGTTCACATCACCATCTACACGAACACCACGTACTAATAAACGATGTGTATTGATTCCATAAGGTGTACATGTCATCAATGTACAATAATCCTGATTAGGATCGATCCTTAATTCATCTACATCTTCTGGTTCTACAATACGAATCTGATCAACTTGATATGTCAATACACGATTCAATACTGTAATTTGAAAAGTATCTCCTTCTTCCATCTCATCCAAATTTGAGAATAACTTCGCAGAAGGAAGACCTCTATGTGCAGATAGAACGCTATGTGTACCTACACCACCAATTGGAAAGCTAGAACCACCTAAATGCCCTACTCCAATTTGTAATACACCTTCCGATGTACCGTGATAAATTGGTAACTCCACTTTAATTCTATCTATCGTGACATATCCAATAATTCCTGTTCCAGATACATTCAAGACATCATCATAACCAGATATCATCTCATAGTTTAGAAATGGTGACTCAATATTCATCAACGCAGAATTATATTCTTCTGCTTCATGAAACATTGCATCATAATCCACTTGTGACATCTTCTGTACTTCTTCGTTATATCCAGCAACAGCTTTGGATTGTACCATCGAATTCCAGTAATTACTGAAAGACGGATACAGCATCACGGAGAGCCCTATGAGAAAAACAATGACTAAGATAATATTCGTTTTATTCTTCTTCATAAAGTTCTCCCTAAGTTGTATCAATGAATATAAATATCTGTAGCAGTGTGTCCTAAGACACACTGCATCAGACATTTCTTAACTATTTTTATTTACTTACACGTTTTCTAGAAACAAGTAACACACCTGCACCTAACATCAAGATAGCACCAGTTACATAGAATACTGTTGTACCAATACCACCTGTAGAAGGAAGGATTGTACCTTTCTTGTTTTCAATTTGAGCACTGATAGAACCAGTTGGAGTTGTTGAACCAGAATCAACATCAACAGTAAATTTATCTGTTCCATCAATTTTCATACCTGTTAATTTAGGATCATCAGATAATACATCATGT
>CAVLCI010000047.1:0-14712 GCA_963661415.1 Bifidobacteriaceae bacterium
TAAAAAATTACTTATTGACATTCCCAAATTGAAAACCTAAAATTTAAGCAAATGTAATGATCAGGACAAGATTTTGATTGATTGTGATGTAGAGAGTTTCTTGGTTGGTGAAAAAGAAACGAACATATTTGAAATTACTACCTGTGAACAGTACTTGAAAAAGATTACCGTTTTCCGCGTTAAGGATTTGAGGGCCCGTAAGGGAATAAAGGTGGTACCGCGCTAATTCAGCGTCCTTTCATTAAGAGAGGACGTTTTATTTTGTCCTCAAAAGGAGTACAGAAATGATTAATTTTACAGAAAACAAAGATTTAGAAACATTAAATCACTCATGTGCACACATGATGGCACATGCAATTCAACACATTTGGCCAAACGCTAAATTTTGGGTTGGACCAGTTGTTGAAGAAGGTTTTTACTATGACGTAGATCTAGGTGATGTAACAATTACAGATGACGATTTAAAAAAGATCGAAAAGGAAATGAAGAAAATTGCCAAAGATGGTAAGAAAATCGTTCGTCATGAAATCACAAAAGAAGAAGCATTAGAACAATTTAAAGATGACTTATATAAAGTTGATTTAATTAATAGAATGCCTGAAGGTACAAACATTTCTATGTATACACAAGGTGACTATACAGATTTATGTAGAGGCCCACATGTAGATAATGAAAAATTATGTAAAAACTTCAAGTTGATTAAACATTCTGGTGCATATTGGAAAGGAGATAAAAACAATAAAGTTCTACAAAGAATTTATGGTGTTTGTTTCCCAACAGCTGAAGAATTAGAAGCACATTTAAATGATTTGGAAGAAGCAAAACAAAGAGATCATAGAAAATTAGGAAAAGATCTTCAAATGTTCATGTTCTCTGATACGGTTGGTGCAGGTCTACCAATGTATTTACCAAATGGTTTTACAGTCAGAAGATTATTATCTGACTATATTATGAATAAAGAACTTGCACAAGGTTACTTACATGTTATGACACCAAGTGTTGTAAATACAAAGCTTTATAAGATTTCTGGACACTGGGATCACTATAAAGATGATATGTTCCCAGCTATGACATCTATTAAAGATCCTGAAAATGCTTATGCATTACGTCCAATGAATTGCCCAGAACATATGATCATGTTTAAGAGTAAATTACATTCTTATAGAGATCTTCCAGTTAGAATTGCTGAAATTGCGAATGATTTCCGTTTTGAGGCAAGTGGTGCTTTAACAGGTATTGAAAGAGCTAGAGCATTTACACAAAACGATTCACATATTTTCTGCAGACCAGATCAAATTGCTGATGAAATCAAAGATGTTACAAAATTGATTTTGGATGTATATAAAGACTTTGGCTTTGAAAAATATTCCTTTAGATTATCTTTAAGAGATCCTAATAATAAAGAAAAATATTTTGGTCATGATGAACTATGGGAAAAAAGTGAATCAGAACTACGTGAAGTATTAAAAGAAATGAATGTTCCATTCTATGAAGCAGAAGGTGAAGCTGCATTCTATGGACCAAAGATTGACGTACAAGTACGTTCTGCTTTAGGACATGATGTAACTCTTTCTACAATTCAATTAGATTATCAATTACCAGAAAGATTCGAACTTGAATATGTAGATTCTGATCAAGAAAAGAAGAGACCAGTTGTCATTCATAGAGCTATCTTAGGATCTCTTGATCGTTTTATCGCATTCTTATTAGAAGAAACAAAGGGAATCTTACCTTTATGGTTATCTCCAAAACAAGTTGTTGTTGTTCCAGTAGCTCCAGAAGTTCATTCTGATTATGCAAATCAAGTTATTGAAAATTTGAAGGCTATGGGCGTTAGAGCTACACTTGATGCAAGAAATGAAAAACTTGGTTATCGTATTCGTGAAGCACAAACTTCAAAAGTACCTGTACAAATCGTAGTAGGTGATGGAGAAGTTGAAAAGAATGAAGTTACGGTAAGACGTTATGGTTCTAGAGATCAAGTTACAATGACAAGTGAAGATTTCTATAAAATGTTAAGAGAAGAAATCGCTAGTAAAAAATAAACAACAAAAAAAGAACTCAAATGAAGAAATCTTCAACTGAGTTCTCTTTTTTATTTTACAATTTCCATGCCAATTGCTTTTTGTACTTTTTGTACTTTTGCATTTGCGATGATATTTGCCTTTTCAGCACCTTCTTTTAAAGTCTTTTCAATGATATCGGAATCACAGATTTCTTTATATTTTGTTTGAATGCTTTCTAGTAATTCACAAACACTATCTGCTACTGCACGTTTGAAATCTCCATATCCTTTTCCTTCAAATTCTTTTTCGATTTCTTCAAATGATAAATCATTATTTAAAGAAGAATAAATTTGCATTAAGTTAGAGATTCCAGGTTGATTGACTGGATCAAAATGAACATGTGCTAAGTTATCTGTAACAGCACCCATAACTTTCTTTCTTGCTACTTTTAGATCATCTAATAAATAAATACAACCTTTATTGATGCCATCTGATTTACTCATTTTTTTAGTAGGCTCTGTTAATGACATGATTCTTGCACCAACTTTACCAACTAGTGGTTCTGGAATTGTAAAGAGATCACCATAACGATTATTCATTCTTTGTGCAACATCTCTTGTTAATTCGACGTGTTGTTTTTGATCTTCTCCAACAGGAACATAAGATGGATCATATAATAAAATATCAGCAGCCATTAATGCAGGATATGTATAAAGACCACCAGTTAGGTTTTTCTCACCTTTTGCTTGTTTATCTTTAAATTGTGTCATACGATTCAATTCGCCCATATATGTATGGCAGCACATGATGTATCCTAATGTAGCGTGTGCTGGTACATCTGTTTGTAAGAAAATCGTAGCTTTAGAAGGGTCAAGACCACAAGCAAGATATAATGCAACACAATCATGTAGATTCTTTTGTAATTCTTGTGGATCTTGTGGAACAGTGATGCAGTGTAAATTTGCGATAAACGCAAACATTTCATAATCCTCTTGATATTTTACAAATTGTTTTAAGGCTCCGATATAAGAACCAAGATGTAATTCTCCAGTAGGTTTAATTCCTGATAACATTCTTTTCATAAGTACCTCCAATAAAAAACGTCTCTTCAATCAATTTGAAGGGACGCATGAGACGAACTTGCGCGGTACCACCCGACTTATCTCATATTTATGAGATCACTTTCTGAAGATAAACGATTCACGTACAAAAGTTTTTTTGAAGCTCCAACATATTCTACTTTATGTACAGTTTGCATCAAACACTGTCTTTCTAAACAGGGAAAATAGAATAACGCACTTCCTTTTATGTATCTATTTTATGAAAAACAACATTCACATTCAAGTGTATATTCTATGGGTTGACGAATTTGTTATAATGTTTCTATTAGTAAAAGGAGGTAATTTTATGATTGTTGTTTATACTTCACCAGGATGTGCTTCATGTAGAAAAGTGAAGCAGTGGTTAAAAGATAGAAATCTTCCTTTTATAGAAAAGAATATTTTTAAAACATTATTAAATGATAATGAAATTAAACATCTTTTAATGAGAAGTGAGAATGGAACAGATGATATTGTTTCTAAACGTAGCAAGATCATTCAACAATCCAATATTGATATTGATTCAATGAAAACAGATGAATTGATTCATTTCATTAAAAATAATCCAAGTATTTTAAAAAGACCAATTATTTTAAATGAAAATAATTTCCAAGTTGGATATGATGAAGAAGAAATTGGTGTATTTGTTCCAAAGGAATTAAGAAAGATTGCAGATCATGTATGCAATGTAGAATGTCCAAATTATAAAACATGTGGAGAGGTACACAATGAAGAGGCTTAATGCTTCTTTTTGTGTGAGTGGTGAAAGATGAAAAAAGTATTAGTTGGTTTAAGCGGTGGTGTTGATTCAGCAATTGCGGCGTATTTATTGAAAAAAGAAGGCTATGATGTAACTTGTGCTTTTATGAGAAACTGGGATTCCATGGCGAATGATGATTTTGAAGGAAATCCAACGATTAATGATGCGGTATGTCCACAAGAAGCAGACTACAAAGATGCACAAGATGTTGCGAATAAACTTGGCTTGCCATTATTAAGAGTGGATTTTATTAAAGAATATTGGGATGAAGTATTTAAAACATTCTTAGAAGAATATAAAAGAGGTAGAACACCAAACCCTGATATTTTATGTAATCGTTATATTAAATTTGATTCTTTTATGAAATTCGCAAAAGAAAAAGGATTTGATACAGTTGCGACTGGGCATTATTGCAAATTAGGGGAAGAAAATGGAGTTCATGTACTTCAAAAAGCAGATGATCGAAATAAAGATCAATCTTATTTTTTAACTGAAATCAATCGAAGTGTTCTTGATCATGTTTTGTTTCCGTTAGGTTCTGTAGATAAACCAACAGTAAGAAAATTGGCTGAAGAATTAGATCTCTCTATTGCGAAAAAGAAAGATTCAACAGGAATCTGTTTTATTGGAGAAAGAAATTTCAGACAATTCTTATCTAACTATCTTCCTATGAAACCTGGAAAGATCATTAATATCAATACAAAAGAAGTCGTTGGACAACATCAAGGTGTTATGTATTATACAGTTGGTCAAAGAAAAGGCTTAGATATTGGTGGTATTGGTCCTTTCTATGTAATTGGAAAAGATGTCACAAAAAATGAATTATATGTGACAGATGAACAACATCAAGAATGGTTATATTCAACTTCATGTACGGTGATTGATGTCAATTGGTTAGCTGATCGTTCCTTACCAATTCAATGTGGAGCTAAATTCCGTTATCGTCAACAAGATAATGAAATTACATTAACACAAAAAGAAGATGGAACATTAGTTTGTGAATATCCTGAAGGAATTCGTTCTGTTACTCCTGGTCAAGAAGCTGTTATTTATGATGGAGATACAGTAATTTGTGGTGGTAAGATTGATATCGTTTATCAAAACGAAAAGAATTTAATGGAAGAAATCATTCGTGTAATAAATCAATGATCTATGGATGAATTAATTACTTTAAATGGAAAAATTACGTTTGTTTTATATCGGAATGAATCTAACTACTATACAGTAGCGAAGTTTCTTGTGAATGATGAAAATGAACATCATATCATTATTACAGGCACCTTTCTTGAATTAGAGGAAGATGTCCTTTTTAACATTCACGGTTTTTATGTGGAACATCCAAAATATGGAATTCAATTTAAAGTAGAATCTATGGATAAACCTTTACCAAGCGAAAGAGAAGGTATTATTCGTTATTTATCCAGTTCTTCATTTCCTGGAATCGGTAAAAAAATGGCTGAACGTATCGTTGAAACGTTAGGCGAAAATTGCTTACAAGAAATCAAAGAAGATGAAAATTGTTTGTTACGTGTTGAAAAACTAAATAAAAAACAATTTGATAGTATCGTGGAAGGAATTCATCAAGAAGATGATGGTCTCCAAGAACTTGTTTCTTTTATGAATGTACATGGAATTGGTATGAGAAACTTAATTCGTATTAATCAAAAATACGGAAAAGATTCTTTGAAGAAAATCAAAGAAAATCCATATCGTGTTGTAGAAGAACTAGATGGTTTTGGATTTCAGACTGCAGATAAGATTGGAGAATCCTTAGGTTTTCAAAAAGATGATCCAAATCGTTTACATGCATATATGATTGCATTGTGTGAAAACTTATGTATGAAAAATGGAGATTCTTATCTTTTGGTGGATTTTTTTCAAGAAGAATTTTTAAAAAAGACAAAAGGATATGAAGTTGATTTTGATGCTATTTTAGAATCATGTATTATTTCTCGTTCTCTTGTGATTGAAGAAAACAGAATCTATACAAAAGCACAATATGATTCTGAAAAATATATCGCAAATTTTTTATCTGTGTTTCCTTATAAACAACTTGAAAGATATGATTCAGATTTATTTGAAGAATATTTAAATTCGTTACAAAAAGATTTAGGAATTACATATGATGCTTTACAAATTGATGCTATTAAAACGTTATTTCAAAAACCTTTTTCAATTCTAACAGGTGGTCCAGGAACAGGGAAAACAACGGTTGTGAAAGCGATGGTTACGTTGTTGAAAATGATTTATCCAAATTGTAATATCGCATGTTGTGCTCCGACTGGAAGAGCCGCAAAAAGAATCTCTGAAATTTGTGAAATAGAATCCTCTACGATTCATTCTTTATTAGAATGGAATCTAGAAAGCAATGAATTTAAGAAAAATGAAAAAGAACCACTCAGTTATGATGTACTCATTATTGATGAATTTTCAATGGTAGATAATTATTTATTTTCTAATCTTTTAAAAGCGAGTAAAAATATCAAAAAGATTTGCATCATTGGAGATGAAGAACAGTTACCGTCTGTATCTTGCGGTAGTGTTTTAAGGGATTTGATTGTATCGGAATGTTTTCCTGTTGTTCATCTAAATCAAATTTATCGTCAAAAAGAAGGCAGTGGTGTCATTTCTTTAGCGAAAGATATTTTGCATGGTCAGATTCAATTAGAACAATATCAAAAAGATGCAATCTTCTTAGAATGTAATACGATAGATATTAAAAATGTTATTGTGCAACTCGTTCAAACATCTATAGAAAAGAATTATTCTATTGAAGATATTCAAGTTTTATCACCAATGTATAATGGAAGTGCTGGTATTAATGTGTTAAACAAAGCACTTCAAGAGGCTTTTAATCCACCTAGCAAAGAAAAGTTAGATGTGAAATTGGGATATATCACATTTCGAGAAGGAGATAAAGTTTTACAGTTAAAAAATCAACCAGATGATAAAGTCTATAATGGAGATATTGGAATCATTCAAGAAATTATTCCCCCATCTATGAGCGAAGATAAGAAAACGACAATTGTTGTTTGTTTTGATGAAGAATTTGTAGAATATAAACCAGAAGATTTTTCGAATATTACACTTGCATATTGTATTTCGGTTCACAAATCACAAGGAAGTGAATATTCTATAGTGATGATGCCTTTTACTTCGCAACATACAATCATGTTGAATCGAAAGTTGATATATACTGCGATTACACGTAGTAAGAAATCTTTGATTATGGTTGGAGATAAGAATGTATTTTTAAATGGATGTAGCATTTCAGAAAGGCATGTTCGTAATACATATTTAAAAGAAAAGATACAAGAATCTTTTCAAAAAGAATTTTAACGAACTTGTTTCTCATTTTAAAAAGTGGTAACATATTTTTGCAAATCGAAGAAAAAGATAAGTAATGATAAATTTTTTATTAAAAGAGAGAAACGGTTAGGTGAAACGTTTTATAAAGATTTATTGTGAAGCTACTTTGGAGAGTATGTAAAACATATCGTATTCCGCGTTAAGGATAAATTAAGGTGCACATGAAAATGTGAATCAGGATGGTACCGCGTGATCAACGTTCCTGTATTTAGGAACGTTTTTATTTTGGAGGTTTTATGAAAAAGAATTTAACAGGTAATCAAATTCGACAAATGTTCTTGGATTTTTTCAAATCAAAAGGTTTTATGATTGAACCAAGTGCAAGCTTGATTCCTCATAATGATCCAACACTATTATGGATCAATGCAGGGGTTTCTACTTTAAAGAAGTATTTTGATGGTACAGAAAAACCAGCAAACCCAAGAATTGCCAACGCACAAAAATGTATTCGTACAAATGATATTGAGAATGTTGGTAAAACTGCAAGACACCATACTTTTTTTGAAATGTTAGGGAATTTCTCTATTGGCGATTATTTTAAAGAACAAGCTATTCCTTGGGCATGGGAGTTTTTAACAAGTCCAGAGTGGATTGGTATGGATAAAGAAAGACTTTATGTTACGGTTTATCCAGACGATGAAGAAGCTTATAACTTATGGGTGAAAACAGGTATGATTGAATCTCATATTTGTAAGAATGCTGATAACTTCTGGGAAATTGGTAGAGGACCTGGCGGACCAGATTCTGAAATCTTCTTTGATAGAGGTGAAAAATATGATCCAGAAGGAATCGGCGAAAAACTATTTTTTGAAGATATTGAAAATGATCGTTATGTTGAATTATGGAACATTGTTTTCTCACAATATGATTGTAGACCTGGTGAAGTAGATAGAAGTGAATATAAAGAACTACCTCATAAGAACATCGATACAGGAATGGGTCTTGAAAGACTTGTTTGTTTCTTACAAGATGGTGAAACAAACTTTGATACTGATTTATTCTTACCAATCATTCACGCAACAGAAAAGTACGCTAAACATAGTTATGCAGAACCGGAATATAAAATGGCTTATCGAGTTATTGCCGACCATATTCGTACCGTTACTTTTGCACTTGCGGATGGTGCAATGTTCTCAAATGAAGGTAGAGGATATGTTTTAAGACGTGTACTACGTAGAGCTGTTCGTTATGGCATTAAATTAGGTATTGAAGAATCCTTTATGTATAATCTTGTACAAATTTGTGCAGATAATATGAAAGATTATTATGGATATATTTTAGAAAAAGTAGATCTTGTTTCTAAACTTGTTCGTAATGAAGAAGAAAGCTTCCATAAAACATTAAACAATGGAGAAGCTTTGTTGAATGATGCACTTGCACAACATGCAGATACTAAGAAGTTGCCAGGTGAAGTTGTATTTAAATTGTATGATACCTACGGATATCCAAGGGAATTAACAGAAGAAATTGCACTGGATAATGGTTATACAGTTGACTCTGAAGGATTTGAATCTGAAATGCAAGCACAAAAAGAACGTGCTCGTGCTGCAAGAGGAAATGAACAATCTATGCATGGTCAGTCTGCTGATTTAATGGATTTTACAGAAGATAGCAAATTTATTGGTTACACAGACACACATTCAACAGGTAAAGTTATTGGCTTATTTAAAGATGGTGTTAAAGTAGATTCTTTAAGTGATGAAGGCGATGTTATTTTAAGTGAAACATGCTTCTACGCTGAAAGTGGTGGTCAATGTGCAGATCATGGTGAAGTTTGGAATGATACATTTAAAGCAGATGTTGTAGATGTACAAAAAGCTCCACATAAACAACCATTACATCATATTTCTAATATTGAAGGAACTTTACATGTTGGTGATGTATTAGAAGGAAAATATGATTATGCTGCTCGTCAACGTACACGTGCAAATCACTCTTCTTTACACTTATTACAAGCTGCATTAAAAGAAGTATTAGGAGATCATATCGCACAGGCTGGTTCTTATAACTGTCCTGAATACGGAAGATTTGACTTTACGCATTTTGAAAAGCCAACAGACGAGCAACTCAAAGAAGTTGAAAGAATCGTTAATGAAAAGATTAATGAATCTATTCCTGTTACTACACAAGTTATGGCAATTGAAGATGCGAAGAAGACTGGCGCAACTGCTTTGTTTGATGAAAAATATGGTGATGAAGTTCGTGTTGTATCAATGGGGGATTTCTCAAAAGAATTCTGTGGTGGAACACATGTCAATAATACAAATGATTTAGGTTCTTTCCGTATCGTTTCTGAAGAATCTGTTGGATCTGGTGTTAGACGTATTACTTGTGAAACAAAGATGGAATCATATACTTCTTTTAAGAAAGAAGAAGAATATTTAATCAATACTGCAAAACTTCTTAAGATGAAGAATTATGAAGGGCTACAAGAAAGAATTCAAAAGTTATTAGATGAAAATGCCTCTTTAAAAAAAGCTGTAAGTGAAGCAGAAAGTAAGGCAATGGCTTCTGAAGCAGACTCTATTTTAAACAAGGCAGAAGATATTGATGGTATTCAAACATTAATTTTGAAATTAGAAGGTAAAGATACAAAGGGATTAAAAGAATATGCAGAAACATTAAGAAATAAATTAAATCAAGGATTTGTATTTATTTCAAATGTTGTAGATGGCAAAACAACTTTTGTGTGTGCATCTAGTAAAGAAGCAATTGCGAAAGGCTTTAAAGCAGGTGATATTGTAAAACAAGCTGCAATGATTTGCGGCGGTAATGGTGGCGGTAGACCTGATATGGCACAAGCTGGCGCAAAAGATGCATCTAAGATTGATGAAGCAATTGAAAAAGTAAAAGAATTGTTGAAGTAAAGATGAGATTTTTCTCATCTTTTTTCAGATTTTTTCATGCTTGAATTCTATACAATTCTAAATTATTAGAGTAAAATATTTTTTACAAGGAGGACTTTATTATGACACAGAAAGGTTTGACAGAAACAATCAGTTTCTCTGCTGAAGAAATTCGACGTGAAAATATCAAAGAAGTCTTAAAACACGTAGAAAAAGCATTAAATGAAAGAGGATATAATGCAATCAATCAACTTGCTGGGTATTTGATTAGTAATGATCCTGCTTATATTTCATCTCATAATAATGCTAGAAGTGTAATATCTTCTATTGAAAGACATGAAATTATTGAAGAGTTAGTTCGCTTTTATTTAGAGGAAAATAAATAATGAGTAAATACCTAGGTTTAGATTTAGGTAGTGTTACTTGTGGTGTAAGCTTTTCGGAAACGGGATTTATTGCCTCTACTGTTAAAACGATTCGTTTTAAACCTGATGATTATGATACTGCAATGGATCGTGTGCTAGAAGTCGTTCAAGAAATGAAACCCGATATTATCGTTTTAGGACTCCCATTATTAGAAAATGGTGATGTTGCGGAACGTGCACAAATTTGTTTGGAATTTGGAAAAGTATTAGAAGTTGAAAGTGGAATTCCTGTAAAGATGCAGGATGAAAGAAACACAACGCAAGAATCGGAAAGTATCTTGTTGATGGCAGATGTTTCAAGAAAACATCGAAAGAAAAAAATTGATCAATTAGCTGCTGTTCAAATATTACAGCGTTATTTGGATACACAACAATAAAAGGCGCAAAACGCCTTTTGATTTGAGAGGGAGAAAAACATGGAAGATTCTAAAGTAATGATTATTACCGATGAAAATGGACAAGAAAAAGAAGTTGAAATCATTCTTACATTTGAAGATGATAAAAATAAAAAAAGTTATGTTTTATTTACAGATGTAAACGCAAATGATGGTAATGTTTATGCCTACAGCTATGATGAAGATGGTAATATGAATGAGATTACAGATGAAGCTGAATGGGAAATGTGCCAGGAAGTTTTAGGTGCCTTCTTGGAGGAAGATGAATAATGTCTGATAATAAGAAGGATGATGTAATTGATTTTGATGAATTAGATGAATTGCCTGATGTGGTACTAGGTGATAAAACACGTGCCATGCGTATTTTACGTGAAAATGGACAAGTTGTTGAAGAAAAGCCCCATTTACCAGAAGCGAATGTGAATGAAGCTTTAGATCAAGTGAATGTTTATGAACAAACAACAGGTGTGCCTCATGTAGAAGATCTTTTAAAAGAAGAAATTAAAGTTTCTAAAGAAAATGAGATTGAAAAAACAATCACTTTAGATAAAAATACAAATCTAGATTTAGGTGCAAAACAAAGTAATGATTTTGAGAAAACCATTGTTTTAAAAAAAGACGCTGATTTGAATTTGGAAGTACAAAAACATAAATCTATTGAAAATACTGTTGTTCTAGAAAAAGAAAACGATTTAGATTTAGAAGGTTTAAAAAAAGGCCAAAAATATAGAAATGGTACAAAAATTGATTATTTAGGAAATGAAGTTGAAATTGAAGATTTCAATCCGAATACATCTCGCTATAAAATCGTTGATAATGGGCGCACAAAATGGGTTACTGATAAAAATCTGAAATTAATTGACCCAGAAATTCCTGCGTCTTTACAAGATGAGGACCCAGGTGTTGAAGATGAACTGTCTGAAGTGTTAGAAACAAAAGAAGAAGTGAAAACTCAGGAAGTTGACTCAAAAACAGCACCAAATGAATTGACTGAGGTGTATGATAAAGAAGTTGAAAAATCAGTTCCAAAACATGCTCGTACTAACAAGCAACCAGTCGTTAAAACTAATCCAATTTCTTTTGAAGAATTATATAAAGATGAATATGTTCCTCATATTGAAACAGAGGAAGAAAGAGCACTCCGTATGAAAAAGAGAAAAACTACACCAAAGATGCAAAAAATCGTTACTGTAATTCTTCTATTCTTATTAATTATTTTAGGAATTGGTGTTTTTACATTATATACTGGTTTACAACCAGTATCTTCTACAAGCGAAGAAGTTCAATTTATGGTGGAAGATGGTTCTACGGCTAGAGATGTAGCGAATAAATTACAAGAAGAAGGTATTATTAAAAATGCTGATGTAGCCTATACATATGTTCGTTTAAATCATTTAACAGATGTGAAACAAGGTCTTTTTACTTTGGATAAAAGTTGGGGTATTAAACAGATGTTTACTTACTTAAATGATCAAAATGCCGCAAAAAAAGATCAAGTAGCTGTTACGATCATTGAAGGTGATTGGGCAAAAGATGCCGCAAAGAAATTTGAAGAAGTTACAAATGTCACTTCTGATGAATTGCTAGCTTTATGGAATAATAAAGACTGGATTAAATCCCAACAAGAAAATTATCCATTTTTAACAGATGAAATGTTTAAAGATGGTGTGAGAATTTATTTAGAAGGTTACTTAGCACCAGATACATATTATTTAAATAAAGAAACAACGGCAGAAGAAATTACAACAACTTTATTGAATCAAACTTTAGCTGTTTTTAATAAGTATAAAGATCAAATAGAAGCAAGTGATCATTCGATTGCTGAAATCTACACAATGGCTTCAATCATTCAATATGAAGCAGGTACCAATCCAGATGATTTAGCGAAAGTTGCATCTGTTTTTTACAATCGTTTAAATCAAGGTATGATGCTACAAAGTTCTGTTACAGTTTGTTATGCAATTGACTTTGATAAGCAAGAAGATAATTGGCAAACATGTGAAGTGAATCCTGATTATGAATCACCATATAACACATACAAACATACAGGTTTAACACCTGGTCCGATTGAAAATGCTGGAGAAGCAGCAATACTTGCCGCAATCAATCCTGCCGATACAAATTATTTGTATTTTATGGCGGAAGTATGTCCTGGTGGTGATGGAACAGTACACTATGCAGAAACTTTAGATGAACATAACGCTAATGTTTCAAAATATTTAAATTGTTATTGATTTATGAAGTATAGTACTTGTATCTATTTGATTCAAAATCAAGAATGGTTATTTTTAAAAAGAAACAAAAAGAAAAATGATGTGAATCGTGATAAATATATTGGTGTTGGTGGAAAACTAGAAATAGGTGAAACAAAAGATCAATGTGTTGTTCGTGAAACGTTTGAAGAAACAGGATTGATACTTCAATCTTATCAAGAATGTGGTTCTATTATATTTCGTTATCCAAATAGTGAAGATGAAATTTGTTATATTTATACATCTGATCAATTCGTTGGTGAAATGCATGAATGTAATGAAGGGGAACTGATTTTTGTAAAACAAAATGATATTTTTTCTTTGAATTTATGGGAAGGTGATCGAATATTTTTAAAACGATTATTAACTCATGACATACCTTTTCATTATATTTTTCAATATGATGAAAAAGATCAACTCATCGATTATAAGGAGAATATAAAATGAAACCTTTAATTATTGGAATCGCAGGTGGTTCTGCATCTGGAAAAACTTCAATTTCTAAATGTATTCAAGAAGAATTTTCAGATATGAGCAGAGTTTTGGTAATCCGACAGGATGATTATTACAAAGATCAAGCTGATAAACCAATGAGTGAGCGCGTGAAAACGAATTATGATCACCCAAATGCATTTGATAATGATTTATTGGTTGAACAAGTTCATTCATTATGTTCTGGGGAATCTATCAATAAACCCACCTATGATTATGTTAATCATACAAGAAGTGATATAACAGAAGAGTGTCATCCTTGTGATGTATTAATTTTAGAAGGTTTGTTTGTTTTACAAGATGAAAGTATACGTGATTTGTTAGATATTAAAGTGTTTGTTGATACAGATGCAGATATTAGATTTATTCGAAGATTAAATCGTGATGTAGAAGAACGTGGTAGAACAATGGAATCTGTTGTAAATCAGTATATGTCTACGGTACGTCCAATGCATGAATCATTTATTGAACCTTCTAAAAGATTTGCGGATATTATCATTCCAGAAGGTGGAACAAACACGGTTGCAATCGATTTATTGAATACAAAAATTTCTAGCATCCTATTGAGGACAATGCTATAATACGAAGGCGTGTTAAAGGAGTAATAAAATGGCTGAAGAAAATAAGATTTATGTCACTGAAGAAGGTCTTAAAAAATTACAAGATGAATATGATAATCTTGTTCATGTAGTTCGTGAAGAAGTTAAAGCAGAATTAGCAGAAGCTCGTTCACAAGGTGACTTGAGTGAAAATGCTGACTATGATGCTGCTAGAGATAAGCAGGCTGAAGTTGAACATCGTATCCAAGAATTGGAAAACATGTTACAAGTTGGACATTATGAATTAATCAATTCTAAGAAAAAAGGCAAGAAGAATGTTCAAATTGGTAGTACAGTAAAACTATTGTTCCAAGATACAAAAGAAGAAGAGACATATCAAATCGTTGGTTCTACAGAAGCGGATCCATTAAATGGGAAAGTATCTAATGAAACACCTCTTTCACAAGCTATCTTAGGTTCAAAAGTTGGTGATATCGTAACTGTTGAAGTTGCAAAACCATATAAAGT
>CAVLCI010000048.1:0-14505 GCA_963661415.1 Bifidobacteriaceae bacterium
AATCTTTTTTATGTTATCTAACGATATCTTTTAAAGATTTGCTAGCTTTGAAGCCTGGAACGTTAGTTGCAGCAATTTGGATTGTTTCCTTTGTTTGAGGATTGATACCAGTTCTAGCTGCTCTTTCCTTAACTTCAAATTTACCGAAGCCAGTAATATCAACTTTATTACCATCTTTAAGAGCTTCCGTCATTGCAGCAAATAAAGACTCAATAACTTCTAGAGCAAGTTTCTTTGTAATACCATTTTCTTCAGCTACTTTATCAGCAAGTGCCTTCTTGTTTACGATTTCCATATCTTTTTACCTCCTATATGGCTCAAATATTCTAACATGTCAAATCATTTATACAATACTTGACAATCAAATTTTTATAATCTTTCACACAATAATTGAATGATTTTATTAAGGTTTTCATGTGTTAGGTTTTTAACACCAGATGCACAGGCATGACCACCACCATGATACTTTTCAGCAATGTCATTGATCGTTGTATGTTTTGATCTTAAAGAACCATCATACAGCACTTCACCATCAACCATTTTTTCTGTGAAGATGGCCCAAATATCAAAGTCTTTCACATTTCCTAACTTACCAACAAAACTTCTTGCTTTAGATGCATCGAATCCATATTTGATATAGTCTTTTTCTGGAATAACTACATACGCAAAATGTTCATTTACTATCTTTGTATGGGAAATAATATACCCAGTAAATTGATATCCATTAACACTATTATCAAATACATCATGTGATATTTTAGATAAATCTAAACCTTTTGAAGCTAAGATTCCACCTGCTTCCAATGTTTTAGGTGTCGTATTACTTGTTGTATAATTTAAAGAATCAGTTAATAGACCTCTATATAGATATTCTGCAGTTTTTTTAGAGAATATTTTATTTTTATTTTCATGAAAGAAAAATGTTAATATTTGACATACAGCTGCAGCACTATCATCTACATAAATAGAATCTCCAAATGGTTCTCGATCTGGATGATGATCAATTTTAACGATTTGTTTTGCGTTTAGGAATCGTTGATCATCTACACGTGGTGCATTTGCACAATCAACTACAATCGCTAAAGATTGCTTTATTGTTTGTTCAGATACAATATCATTTGCAGGCCATTGTGCTTGATTACAAGTTTGATTTCCTAATACATAAACTTGTTTTTTTGGATAGTTTTCTTGAATCCAATTTTGCAAACCAAATTGTGATCCACATGCATCACAATCTGGATTCTCATGTCTAAAAATCGTTATAATATCATAAGATTCTATGATATTTAATAAACCATTAAATTCCATGATTAAAGTCCTAATAAACGAACTGTATCTCTAGCAATGACTAATTCTTCATTTGTTGGACAAACAACAACTTCTACTTTTGAATCATCCTTAGAAATCTTTAATTCTTCACCATGACAAGAAGCATTTGCTTCATAATCAATAGATAATGACATACTTTCTTCTAAAGCCTTTAATACTTTTTCACGAATTAAAGAATCATTTTCACCAATACCCGCAGTAAATGCCATAGCGTCTACATGCCCTAATTGAGCGAAATAACCACCTACTACATTAACGATACGGTTGATATAAAGATCAATTGTACGAATTGCTCTTTCATCACCTTCTTTATATGCAGCTTCAATATCTCTACAATCTGAAGAAATACCAGAAACACCTAACATACCTGAATGTTTATTTAATAAATCATCCATTTCCTTTGGAGATGCGCCTAATTTTTCTTCCATGTAGAATACAACAGTTGGATCGATATCACCACATCTTGTACCCATCATGATACCTCCTAAAGGTGTAAGACCCATAGATGTATTCACAACTTTTCCGTTCTTAATTGCTGTAATAGAAGCACCATTACCTAAATGACATGTAATCATGTTCATTTCTTCTACATTTTTCCCTAAAATTTCAGCAGTTCTACGGTTTACATACCAATGAGATGTTCCATGAGCGCCATAGCTACGTACTTTATAATTTGTATACCATTCATATGGAACCGGGAACAAATAAGAATCTTCCTTCATTGTTTGATGGAATGCTGTATCAAATACAAATACATGTTCAATAGATGGTAATGCTTTGCATAAAGCTCTATAACATACTAAATGTGCAGGATTGTGAAGAGGAGCTAAGTCGCTTAATTCTTCAACCTTGTTAACAACATCTTCTGTAACTTTTACACTTTCACTAAAGTAAGAACCACCTTGAACGATTCTATGTCCTGCACCTTTGATTTCTTCTAAAGATTCTACGATACCATTAGAAACCAATTCTTTTAATAATAAGTCAACAGCAACTTGATGATCTTTAATTGGTAATTCTTGTGTCTTTTTTTCTCCATTTACTTTGATTGTAAATGCTCCCATTTCTTGTCCAATTCTTTCAGCTTGTCCACTTGTTAAGACTGTTTCACTAGGCATATCATACAATTGGAATTTTAAAGAACTAGAACCTGAATTTACCGCAATAACTTTACTCATAATTTCCTCCATTTTCGTTATTTTCTAATTTCTCGATATAAGATAAGATTTCTTTATCTTCGGTTATTTCTTTTATTTTTTCATAAAGCATAGATCTTGTTTTATAGGATTCATTACATTTTAAAATGGATTCATAATGAACAAGTTCTTGTTTTACACGTTTGATTGTGTCATAAACAGCAGTTCTAGAAATGTTGTTATTTTCTGCAATTTCTTGATAAGAATAATCTTCACGAAAATAATCATGACAAATCTTTTGTTGTTTATCCGTTAACAATCCACCATAAAAATCTAATAATTCATTGATTTCAAATTTATCCATTATGATTCAATCCTTCAGAAATACTGTATAAATAAGAATCTAAATCAAATGGTCTTAAATCATCCGGTTGTTCCCCCAACCCTAAAAATAGCACAGGAACATGTAATTTATGTTTGATAGCTAAAACAATACCACCTTTAGCAGTACCATCCATTTTTGTCAGAATGATGCCAGATAGTTTTGTACTTTGTGCAAAAATCTCAGCTTGTGCTAAACCATTTTGACCAGTTGTAGCATCTAAAACAAGCCAAGTGTTATGAGGAGCGCCTTCAATTTCTCTAGAAGCAACACGATTCATTTTTTCAAGTTCCTTCATTAAATTGACTTTATTTTGTAATCTACCTGCTGTATCACAAATTAAAATATCTGCCCCTTTTTCATTTGAAAATCTACAACCATCTACGATTGCAGCAGAAGGGTCACCATTTTCACGACCTTTAATAACTGGACAATTTAAACGTTCACCCCATTTAACAAGTTGATCAATTGCTCCAGCTCTAAATGTATCAGCAGCTACAAAAGCAACCTTTTTTCCTTGATTGACCCACATATTAGCTAGTTTTGCTGCAGTGGTCGTTTTTCCAGAACCATTGACTCCCTCTAAAAAGAATACTGTTGTTCCATTTTCATTCCATTGAATTGGAACATCTTCATATTCTTCATAGATTTCTTTCATGATTTCCATTAAGAAATTCATTGTCCAATGGAAAGTTAATGCAGGAAAATCATTGCATTTTTCCTTTAATTTGTCACAAATCAAATCTGCTGTTTCAATACCAACATCACTTTCTAATAAAATGATTGTTAATTGTTCAAGGAAATCATCATCACATCCATGAAATTCATATTCCATTTTGCTTAATTGATCACCAAATGTTGCATTTGTTTTTTGAAACCCTGATAAATATTGTGCTTTATCTTCTTTCTTAGAAAAAGTTTCTTTTAATTTACTTAAAAAGCTCATGATTGTTCTCCTGCATCTGCTAAATGAACAGCTTCTTTCAATTCGACTTTTAACATTTGAGAAACACCTTGTTTTTGCATTGTAACACCATACAATACATCTGCTTTTTCCATTGTACCAACACGGTGTGTAACAACTAAAAATTGTGTTCGATCAGTATAGTTATGTAAGAAAGAAGCAAATCTTTCTACATTACCTGGATCTAAAGCTGCTTCAACTTCATCCAAAATAACAAGTGGTACAGGTTTAACTTTTAAGATTGCGAATAATACACATAAGGCAATCAAGCTCTTTTCACCACCGGAAAATAACATGTTATTTTGTACCGCTTTTCCTGGAGGTTGTGCGTCGATATCAATACCTGTATTTAATAAATCACTTGGATCTTGTAGAATCAATCTAGCTTTACCACCACCATATAATGATCTAAAAATATCATCGAATGCTACATTGATTGAATCAAACATCTCCTTGAATTGTTTCTTCATGATAGAATCCATTTCATCAATTGCTGATAAGATCTTATCTCTACTTAATGTTAATTCTTCAATGTTTTTCTTTAAATTCTCATAACGCTCATTTACTTCAGAATATTCTTCTGGAGCATTCATATTAATATTTCCTAGATGTTCAATTTCACTTCTTAATTTAGCGACTTCTTCTTTTGCGTTTTCAACAACTTCTTCAGATATCTTAGTTTTCGCAAAATCATATGTTAATTGATATTCAGAAGCTAAACGTTGTAAATTTGTTTCCATTCTAGTTTCTTGTCTACTACGATCAATTTTAATTTCATTCATACTTGATTCAGTAGATTTCAAATCTTTACGCATTTGTGATAATTGTGCTTCTTTGCGTTCTACATCTGTATTTAAAGAATTACGATTATCTCTTTTCACTTTAATTTCATTTGTAATCGTATCCCTTCTTGAATATGCTTCATTCAAACGAATGACTAAATCATCAGCATGTGCTTGCGTAGATGTTTCTTCATCTATACCCTCTGGTTGCAACAATGAAAGATCATTTTGTAATTTTTCGTACTTTGCTTTTTTAGAATCAACAACAGGTTCTAAAGCAGCTGCAGCATATCTTTTTTCTTGTAGGTTTCTAGATGCAGATTCTCTTTGCGAATTTGCTGATTCAAATTCATTTCTTGCAATTTTAACTCTTGCTTTTTCTGAATCCAAACGAACTTCAAGATCTTCTAGTTCTTTTTTCATCGTCACAATATTTGTATTGTGTTTGTTCTTACCACCTGTCATAGATCCACCACGATGAATGACTTCTCCATCTAAAGTTACGATCTTATATTGACGATTGGTCAATGCGGATAAATGGTTTCCATTTTCCATCGTATCAGCAATCAAAACATTGTTTAATAAATTTTCTACAACTGGATTGAATTGAGCATCATTTTCAACAAACTCAGAAGCAGTCCCTAAATAACCTTCTGTATTTTCACATACAATAAGATCTTCTTTGCGTACATACCTTGGTTTGCATACATTTAATGGTAAAAATGTAGCTCTACCACTCATATTTTTTGTTAAGAAACGAATCGCATCTCTTGCACTCTGCTCATCTTTAGTAACAATGTTATTCATTGCACCACCTAATGAAGTAGAAATTGCTTCTTCATAACCATTTTGAACATGTAATACTTGTCCAATAACACCTAAAATGCCATTTAAAGCATTTTGATTGTCCATAATAGATTTGATACCTTGTTGGTTATTGAATGGATTACGTATTAAAGAATCTAATACATTTTTTCGATTTTCTAATGTTCTCAAGCGATTCTCTGCTTGATCGTAAGCTGTTGATTTATCAATAATATTACTTGCAGCTAGATTTAACTGTTCAGAATACAATTGAATTTCAGCGTTTAGTTTATCTAGTCTACCTTTACGATCTTCATATTCAAGACGAGCTGCTTCAACAAGTTGTTTCATTTCTTTTGCTTTAGCTTCATTATCACCTGTTTCTACGATATATTTTCTTTTTTCATCTAATTCTGTTTTACGACTTTCTAACGCAGAAACATCATTAAAGTTATGCATCAATTCATCTTGTAAAGATTGAATTTCTCGATCTAAAATAGAAATTTGTTTTTTTGATTCAGATATTTTTGTTTCAGAAATTTGAATATCAGTTGAATACATTGTTGCTTTAGAATCTAAATCAAACAAAGTTTTTTTGAGACTTTCAATTTCTTTCTTTGCTTCATCAATTTCATTCACTAAAACAGTAATTTCAATTTCTTCTAAACGAGCTTTCTTTTCACGATAAATTTCAGCTTTACGTGCTTGTCGTTTCAAAGGAGAAACTTGTTTCTCCAATTCATTCAATATATCTGTACAACGTTCTAAATTATCTTTTGTTCTTTCTAATTTAGATAAGCTTTCTAATTTTCTTTTTTTGTATTTAGCTACTCCCGCAGCTTCTTCAAAGATTCCTCTACGGTCAATTGGTTTTGCATCCGCAAACGAAACAACAGTACCTTGCGAAATGATCGATAAAGAATCTTTTCCTAGACCAGTATCCAAAAAAAGATCAACGACATCTTTTAATCGAACTTGATTACGATCGATTAAATATTCGGCATCTCCTGAATCACGAAATAAACGACGTGTGACTTCAATTTCTTCTTTATCACTGTTTAAAATGTGATTGCTATTATCAAAAACAAGTGTAACTTCAGCCATGTTTACTTTTCTACGATCTGCGCTTCCGGCAAAAATAACATCATTCATTTTTTCGCCACGCATGCTTTTTGCACTTTGTTCACCAAGAACCCATCTTACGGCATCAGTGATGTTAGATTTACCACATCCGTTTGGTCCTACAACACCTGTAATTGGATTATCAAATGAGATGATTGTTTTATCCGCAAAGCTTTTAAAACCTTGCATTTCTATTCTTTTTAAAAACATGAAACTCTCCTTTAAATCCACATGAGATTATATCAAAAAA
This sequence comes from Bifidobacteriaceae bacterium, assembly GCA_963661415.1. Taxonomy (GTDB): domain Bacteria; phylum Bacillota_I; class Bacilli_A; order Erysipelotrichales; family Erysipelotrichaceae; genus Bulleidia. The sequence goes on from CAVLCI010000048.1 coordinate 6,770, forward strand.
ATAGCTTAAAATAAATAAAAAGCGGACTTTTCCGCTTGTGAAAAAATTACTTTTTTTCTTCTAATAATTGAACGATTTTTTCTAACGCTACAAGTTCATCACTCTTCTTTACTTCTTCAACTTCTTTTTCTTCTTCTGGGTGTAATAAATGATTTAATTTATTGAGTGAACGAACAATCATAAATAACACAAAAGCCATGATCAAAAAGTTTATAACTGCAGTAATAAACTTACCATAAGCTAACGTTGCACCATTAATATTTACAGATAAAGAATCAAAATTCATACCTGCAAGTGTACCCAATAAAGGTGAAATAATGTCTGATACTAATGAGGATACAATAGTTTGAAAAGCAGCACCAATAATGACACCAACTGCCATATCCATTACATTTCCCTTTAACGCAAATTCTTTGAATTCATTTAAAAAGTTCTTCATAACATTCCTCCAAAATATTCTTTTCTTCTTTTTCGTTTAATATCAAATAAGATCCATAACAATGTGGGTTTTTAGAAACATAAACATTTGGTTCTAAAATTTCCGTGATATTATCTTCTTGTTTGATTTCATAAATTTGATGATTTAGATCCATTATATTTTCAATATTATCCTTTATAAAACGTTCTTTGATATACATTGCAACACGTTTTCCGTAAACTAAACGATAAGTTTTCGGAATAAACCCATATCGTTGTTGAAATGCACTTAATGTCACTTCAATTTGTTCATTATTCATTTCACTAGAAAATATAATACTAGAAACACCTTTAGATAATACGTAAGCCAAACTATAAGAATTCGCAATGTTCATAGTCATTCCTGCAATACAATCATGCAAATCATTATTTAAATCACAAACACTAGATAAAATAGCATTATCGTACTTTTTAGTAAATGAATTTGTTTCATCAATCACAGGTAAAACATATGGTTTTTGATCATGATGATAACCTAACATATTTTCTTTTTCTTCAAAAATACAATCACTTTCATAAATGATACGAGGTAAATCATTCTTTGAATCCTTCAAATTAAAATGATAATCTTTTTTTCCTTGATTGATACGATATGTCGTTCGAATTTGATCTAATGATTCAAAAGCTTTTCTACGTGTTTCATTCATTATAGAAACAGGAATAAATACATTTTCTATTTCACCTGTAATTTGTTCTACAATATATGGATATTCACCTGTTTTCCTCAATGATTTTTCAATTGTTAATGCATTTATTGGAGCATTTTTTGCTTCCTCAAGAATTTGATCTGAAAAAGATGTAATTGTATGGCCATCATAATCTTTAATAAGCATGTTCAATGGTTTTCCAATTTTCGCATCATACTCAATCGTTACAGGTATTCTTTTTGGACAATGAAGGATTTGATCATCAATCCAAGAAATCAGCTTTGTATCAGTAGTTTTATGTAAAGATTGCCCTTTTTTAGGAATAGGATCACTAGGACAAGAAATCCAAACGACTTCACCAGCCTCTGCATGATTTACTAATTTGTCTTTTTTATAGATTTTCGTTGCCGTTAATCCTGTATCATGTGGTGTATTAATAATACGTAATCCATCATGTTGGTTAAGTTCTTTTGTTAGTTGAACTTGTACTTTTCCTTTTTGATACGCAAGAACTTTTCCAATTTCAACGCCTTGATGATTTGGGCGATATTGACTCATTCTATTGTTTACGTTTGAATGGAATATATGTCCTTCTGAAAAACCTCTATTGAACATATATTTCAATTGTTCCATTCTTTCATGTGAAATGTGATATGGTTTGTTTTCATAATATGCATCAATTGCTTCACGGAATGTTTTGGTTACTAACCACACATATTCACTACGTTTCATTCTTCCTTCTATTTTTAATGAAGAAACCCCTGCATCTAATAGTTCAGGTAAACGATCAATAACATTTAAATCTTTTGGGGAAAGTGGATAGTTTCCTTCTGAAAATGAGGAACCATCTTCTTTAAAATATTGTAATCTACAACATTGTGCACACATCCCTCTATTTGCACTTCTATTTTTAACCGCAGAAGACATCATACATTCTCCACTATAAGAAATACAAATTGCACCATAAGAGAACACTTCAATTTCAACGCCAGTCTTACAAGCTTCTCGAATGACTTCAATCGGTGTTTCTCTAGCTAAAACTACTCTTTCAACACCTTCCTTTTTCATAAGTTCTACACCTTTTAAATTATGGATATGCATTTGCGTAGAACAATGTACTGGCATATCAGGATAGCAAGTTCTGACATAATGAAATAATCCAAGATCTTGAATCAAGATAGCATCACAATCATTTTCATATAAGAAATCAACTTCTTTTTTTGCGTTTTCAATTTCACTTTCAAATAACATGGTATTAATTGTGCAATAGATTTTTACATTTCTTGTATGACAATAATGAATTGCTTCAATAAATTCTTCATGAGAAAAGTTTCCTGCAAATGCGCGTGCAGAAAAAGATTTCAAACCAAGATACACTGCATCACAACCACCATTTACTGCAGCAATCAACGCATCCATATTTCCTGCTGGAGCAAGCAGTTCAACTTTCTTCATGTATTTCCTCCTTGATCATTCGATAAGATTCTACAAGATCTTCTAGTCGCATTTTCGCATTCGCAGAACTTGTAGATGGCAAACCAATATATTTAATATTTAAATGAATATATTTATCATATAAAGATAAAGCTTTCTTTCCTGTTAAAAATATCGTATGAATCTTTGTTTGCGTTAATAAAGATTCAATATCATTGACTACAACATTAGTTATGGAAGCATCATCGCTTCCTTTGATGGAACAAGATTGAATCACATCCCATAAGGCAATATGATGTTGATGACAAAAGAAAGAATAATCTTCAATTTTCTCTTCAAATATTAATTCCATTGTTTTCCAAAAACGATTGTTTTTGTTTGCATAATAAAATTCTTTTTTCCTTGATATTACAGACGGAAAAGAACCAAGAATTAAAATTTCACTATTTTCATCAAATATTGGTGAAAAAGGATGTTCTATTTGAATTACTTCTCCCATTCTTTCGCCAATCCACCTTCTGCAGTTTCTTTTAATGAAAGTGGCAATAAAGAGCCTGTTTCTTTCATTGTTTCAACAACCATATCAAATGAAACTAAATGCTTTCTAAAACGAGATAAATATTTCGATAGATTTGCAGAATCTACAGCTCTTCTTACACCAACTGCATTCCTTTCAATACACGGTATCATAACATAGCCCATTACAGGATCACATGTTAAACCAAGATTATGTTCCATCCCAATTTCTGCTGCATATTCAATTTGTTCACGATTTAATCCTTTAAGATATGCACATGCTGCAGCAGTCATAGAAACCGCAGTTCCTACTTCTGCTTGACATCCTCCTACTGCGCCAGAAATAGTTGCATTTGTTTTAACAACATTTCCGAAAACTCCTGCAACGATCAATGCATCAATACACTTTTCTCGTGTAATTTCACAATCATAATAAGCATAATACATAAAAGCAGCCAATACGCCACACGCCCCTAGCGTAGGAGCTGTTACACAAGTATGTCCAGCAGCGTTTTCTTCACTTGCTGCTAAAGCATAAGACATCAAACGAACATCTCTTTGATCCGCCATGTTTGCTTTAAGGCCTTGTAAATATAGATCATGTGCTGAACGTTGCATATGCAACTTACCAGGTAATGTACCTTGTGCTTGTAATCCATTCGATACACAACTACACATCGCATCTAAAATATCACTCAAATATTCTCGAATTCCTTGTTCATGTCTTTCAACATAATCAATTAATGATTCTTTATTTAAAGAAGTTATATCAAAAATTTCTTTTAAATTTTTTTCGGAGTATATTTCATCATTGTAATTTACAGGATATTCTTTAATTTGAATACTTCCTCCTCCAATTGAAAAAACAGTCCATTTTATTTTCTCAATACCATTTTCATCTAACCCATATAAATAAAATCCATTTGGAAATGATTCATTCCATTCTAGTTTGAATTCAACTTCACAATTGCCACCTAAAGTCTCTTGTATCACAGTATCTGTTTCATGTCCTTTTCCAGTTAAAGATAAAGAGCCATAAAGTTCAACACGATAGGAGTCAAATTTTCCATTGATTTCCAAAAAAAGTTTACATGCTCTTTCTGGGGCTAATGTATGAGATGAGGATGGACCCCTTCCAATTTTATAAAGTTCTTTGATACCTTGCATTTTGTCTTTCTCCATTTTCTATCAGAAAACTCTCAAAACTTGTTTTTGCATCTAATGTACCTTGTTTGATACCTTGATCAATATTGGCTAATGCGTTCAAATATTTCAAAACAGTTTTTGAATTTAATGTATTCGAATCTTTTAAAACATAATAAACATATCCACTCTTCACATGCATTCTTGTTCCAATTTCTTCATTGGAATAACCTTGTTCATGCAACAACCGCATATTATAGATGGAACGAAGACGTTTTGATAATAGACTTATCATTGTTGTGTAGTCATAGCTTGCCAGTAACATATCATCAACAGCTTTTAAACAACCTTCTAAATCTCCAATTGTAAAAGCAGATGTTAAATGAAAAATATTTACTTCTGTATTTAAAGATACCAAATGTTTAATATCTTCTAATGTATATTCTTGTGCACCATATAAGATTAATTTATCCAATGCCGCATGAAATAAAGAAGTATCTAAATTGATACGTTCATAAAATTCAATAGAAGCATTCTTTTTTAATGTGATGTTATGTTTTTTTAATTGCTTTCCCACATAAGAATGAAATTCTGTTTCATCCATCTTTTTAAAAGAAACAACTTCGCATTGATATGTTGTTAATAATTTGTAATCTTTCTTTCTTGAATCTGCACCGTAACCATAACAAGCAAATATTAATAATGTATTTTGATTTTCGTTTTTTAAATATTCTTCTAACCGAGATAACCTCGTATCTCTTTTATTTGTTTCATTTTCTTTTCTTTTTTTTACAGCAGGAGAATCAGTCTTTAATACTTTTTCTGCTTCCTTCGAAGTAGATGATAAGAAAAATGGATTTTTTACAATCACTGCTTTTTTATCATCATCAAATAAAGAAAATGAATCACATTCCATTAAAACATTTTCAATATTAAAACTTCTTTTATCAGACGCATCGATCGTTACTATATGATCATGATCAATGTTATATTTCAACAATAAATTTTTAATGCCTTCTTCTAATCGAAAAAGATCTTCTCCACTATAAATAAAAATTGACATGCATCCATTATAACAGACCAATTTGAAAACTTGAGGTAATAAAAAGATTAAAATGATAAAAACATAAGATTGTGATATCTCCAACTTCTTTTGTATCAAAATAAGGAATATGACGTTTTAATAATTTTTGTATTGTTTCTTCACTTGGATGATGATATATGGAATAAGAACCAGAAGAAATCAAACCAATATTTGGTTGTACTTGATCTAAAAATTTGTCTGATGAAGAAGTTTTTGAACCATGATGTCCCAATTTCAATAAATTACAAGTTAGAGATGGATATTGGTTCATGATTGCTTTTTCACTATCTGTTGTTGCATCAGCCATCAAACATACTTGCATGCCATTTAGATTTATTAAATTTACAATAGAACTTTCATTTTCATTGTCATTATCAATTGTATTTAAATCATATAACTGAAATACATTTGATTGAATCAAAGATTGATGAGATGTAATACATTGTTTTACATCATAATCTTCTAATATTGCATCTTGATTACCACTATGATCATCGTCAGAATGAGAAATAATCAAAGTATGAATGGTATGTATTCCTTTTGCGTCTAATAAATTTGTTAAGGATGAATAGGCACTCGGTTTTCCTGTATCAATTAAAATATTATCTTGGTTAAAGGGTGCTCTAATCAAAATCGCATCACCTTGGGAAACATTGATGACTGTCATTTCCATACATGGATGGAATAAACCAGTGATTTGAAAAACACATAAAACAATACTCGCTTTTACGAAATAATAATTGTTTCTTTTTATTATCATTAAACAAATTAAAAATAAACTAATTCCAATTCCAAATATAGAACCATTCCAATCAAAATAAGAGAATAAATTTTGTATGCATGATAAACAAGAAACAATTGGTTGATAAAAAGAAATTGAACAAAAAAGATACAATAATGCGCTCAAAAACAACAAACCATTCAATCTTTGTAAGATTGGATATAAAAATGTTTTAAGAATATTAATCGATTGAAATAAATAACTTTGTATCAATAAAACAAAGAAACAACTTCCTGCTTTTCTTTGATCAGAAAATAAAAATGAATAACGATAAATTGCAGGAATCAAAAAAGATGCACTTAATAATTGTGATGGATAAAATAACATTATCATTGTCATAACGATACCTGTGCATTTTTTAGAAGAATATTTTGAAGATAGTAAAAGAAACAATAAATTTTCTACTAATAAAAGAGGGAATCGATAAATAATGTTCAAGATAATATCAAGAAAGATTAAAATTCTTTTTCTTTTTTTGGGATTCAAAAAATATTTTAATAGCCAATTCACAATCAATATCATTCCAGAATAAGAAAAACCATTTTCTTGCATCCAATCATCATCTGTTTTGATATTTAATAAACTTTTATAAAGAATCTCTTTTGTCATTTTATCTTCAATCTTTTGAATCCTTTTTTGAATCCAATGACGAATCGAAGGATATTCTTTGATTAACTGAATATCTTCATATTGTAAAGAATAATAAATTCCTTGATTTTTTAACCAATTATCATAATTAAATCCATAGAAATGTAATGATGAGGTTACTTCTTGTAATTCTCCTTCTATATGATACTTTGCATCTATCAAAAGTGGTTCTTCTGTATAAACAATGATTTTTTCATTTTTGTTTTGTAAAATTGCATATTTTTGGTTTACTTTTATCGCATACGCATATTCCATTAGTGGTTCTTGTTTCGAATAAAATGGAATACAAGTCAACAAACAAGTAATCAATAAGATTACAAAAGAATGACCAGGAACACGAAAATACCATAAACAACAAACCGCGCATAAAGAGACATATAAAAGATAAGTTTTACATACTAGAAATAAATACAATAACAAAGAAAATAAAACAATATTTTCTTTTATATCTTTCATAATGAAATTTCATCCTTCAATGTATCAAATTTAGCCTGTCCTATTCCTTTTACATTCATTAAATCTTCTACGGTTTGAAACAACCCATTAGTTTCTCTATATTCTACGATTCTAGCAGCAAGAGATGGACCAATTCCAGATAATTGTGTTAGATCAGATTCACTTGCAGTATTTATAGATACCTTAGTAGATGAAATAGATGATTGATGTGGTATTGTAATAACATCTGCATCTTTTAAAATCGTATTTGGATTCAAAGTAGAAATATCTGCATCTTCTGTTAATGTTATAACTTGTAAAACATCATTGATTGTTGCGTACATAGGTAATTCAATTCTTTTTTCATTTGTAACTGCTCCTTTCACCGTGACATTGATTTTTTCTTGTTTTGGATCCGCTAGAATAACTGGCGTTAAATTCACAAATAAAATTGCACTAAATAATAAAAATAAGATTACTGAATGTCTTTTCATAAAAAGCACCTCCAATAATCTTATTCACAGATTTTTTGAAATCCCCAAAAAAAATATCAGAAATTCTGATATTTTTA
>CAVLCI010000049.1:0-14497 GCA_963661415.1 Bifidobacteriaceae bacterium
ACATTTGCTTAAATTTTAGGTTTTCAATTTGGGAATGTCAATAAGTAATTTTTTATATAACTATTTTTTTGAAGTGAATGTAATTTATTATTTTCAATTTGTTTTTTATATAGATTACATCTTTTCATTTGAGAAGCAATAACTCGATAATTCACAGGAACCTTATAAATAAAACCATTTGCGAAATGAACGTTTGTCGTTTGTGAGTCACTTGCGTGATAGGCCATGATTTGATTATATAAAAGCCATATATTATCTTTTGATTGTAATCCTCTAATAGGAAAATAAATTTCCATAGATACTTCAGATAATAAAACCGCAGATTTCATTTTTGAATTTGTTAATTTTCGAAAAGAAGCCATTCTTCCTTTCACGTTAGAGCCAAATGAAAGTACAACATCCTCAAGCCAATCTTTTGCTGAAAATAAATGTTCTAAATAATGCTTTTCATCAAACATAAAAAGACATGATTTATTCTTAGATTCAATAACATTTGGTCTTTCAGATTTACTTGCAGCAACAGCTTCCACCATCACATTCACCTTCTTCGCAACACAACACTTCTAGAGCTCTAAAATCAATTGCGTATGCTTCAATTTCCACTAGTGCATTGCCAACAATATCTTTGACAGCACATGCACTTCTTGCAGGATATGGTTCTTCAAAGTATGTTTCATAAACTTCATTCATTTGATTGAAATCAGAAATTTCTTTTAAAAAGACTGTTGTCTTCACAACATATTTCATATCTATTTCTGCTTCTTCTAAAACACGCTTCATATTTTCTAAGCATTGTTTCGTTTGTTGTTTGATTCCACCTGTTACAATTTGGTTAGTGTTTGGATCAATTGGTAATTGTCCGGAAATATAGATTTGTTCACAAACCTTTAATCCTGGAGAATACGGACCATTACAACACGGTCCATTTTTTGAAATGATTTTTTCTTTAATATTCATCTGATTCCTCATTCTGTGAATCATCAAAATCATCTTCTACATCTTCTAAATACGACATGTAAATTTCTTCTCTTCGTTTAAAAATAGATTCATGATTTCGATTAGAAACGGCGTAGATCAAATAAATGCTTAATCCAACAAACAACAATAAGACAATAAAACTTAGATAATCATTTAAACTCTCTAGCATTTCAAACTTCACCTCTTGATTCCATTATACTGAATTTATCCTGTCAGTCCATCATTATGAACACGTTCTAAGAAATCTTCACCTTTGATTGTTTCATGTTGGCAAAGATTCGGATAATTCAATTGTTTTAAGACTTCATAAGAAACTAACGCAACACAATTCGATAAATTCAAACTTCTAGCTTCTTTTACCATCGGTATACGAATACAAGTATCTAAATGATCATATAAAATATCTTTAGGAATTCCTGTGCTCTCTTTTCCAAAGACCAAATAAATATCCTCTGTATCTTCTGTATAATCAAACTTATCCGGTGTTTTTGTTGCATATCTAGAAACAAAGTAAAAAGAACCATGATTTTTTTCTAAAAATGCTTTCCAGTTTGGATATATTTGATAGTGTACATCTTTTACATAGTCCATCCCTGCTCTTCTTAAATGCTTTTCATCTAATGAGAATCCTAATGGTTCAATTAAATGTAATTGCATATCAAAAGCCATGCAAGTACGCATGATATTACCAGTATTAGCTGGAATTTCTGGTTCATATAAAACAATATTAATCATTCATTCACCTTCTTCATATGATGTATCAAAAAATAAACAATACCAATTACAATTACATAAACAAGCATAATTAAAATTACAAGATCAAAGAAAAAACTTTCCGGGAACATATTGATCATAATAGAAGTATTCGGATCCAAGATAAATAAATCATTATCAAAAAAGATATAATGAAAATTCATCCAAAAATCATAGAAATCACATAACGCATAAATCGCTAATAGACTTACAAAAAAAATCAAAATTCCAATCGCAACTTTAAAACCATATGCATAGTACTCAAAAATTTTATTCTTTTGTTTTAGATATACAACCAACGTTAATAGTAAAGAACTCCCAAAAAGAATATAACCACAAGTTTTCGCATTGATACAAAGATTCTTTACATCTACCATATGTAGTGTTTCTCTTTCATTAAAAACTTCTCTTTGATAATCATTCACTGTTGCTTCTACAACAATATCATCTCTTTTATTCTCAAGATAATCCAATAAAGTATCTGTGGCTTTCATTAAATCATCATCGCTCATTCCAATCACTTCAGCTTGATGATTTTTTGTATATTCATAAGAATAAAATTGATGTTGAAAAGAAAGAAAAAAGATAATTCCTAACAAAATTGAAACACATAAACAAAGGCTAGATATCACAGATATAGCTTTAAATCTTTTGGTCATTTAACCACGCCTCTAACTTAACAACAGCTTTCCCACGATGAGAAATAGAATTCTTTTCATCCTTGCTCATTTCAGCCATTGTCTTTTTTAGTGGAGGATAATAAATAATTGGATCATATCCAAAACCATTTTTACCTTTTGGGCTATATGCAATTTCACATTCTACTGTATCTTCAAAAACAATTGGTTGTTCATCTTTTCTAGTGATTGCAATAGCACATACATAACGACATGTTCTGTTTTCTTTGTCTTGCATCAACTCTAATACCTTTTGATTTTTGATTACATAGCTTGTATCATGGCCTAACCATCTTGCACTCATAACACCTGGTTTTTTATCTAAGGCGTCAATTTCCAATCCTGAATCATCAGAGATAGCCATAATACCATATTGATCGGTGACTGCTTGTGCTTTAATAATTGCGTTATCATGAAATGTCGTACCATTTTCTTCTACTTCTTTCATATCAGGAAAATCAGCCAATGATTTAACAATGTACCCTTTTGGTTCTAACATTTCTTTGAATTCTTTGATTTTGCCTGCATTGCCACTAGCGACAACAATTACTTTATCTTCCATCTTTAAACACTCCTATTAACTTTTCTTCTTGTGCATCTTGATATAAAAACGCATCAATTTCGTGTTTTATTGTATCACTGATTTGACGCATTCTTCCTTTTTCTAAAACATATGGATCAATATATCTTTTTTTAGCGTGAATAATAATCCCGGATTCATCCTCTATCACATCACTTAAATTCGTATACTGAATCCATTTTGAATCATTTTGAATTTTATGTATAACTGTTTCTTCATCTGTATACAAATCTTCATAAGACAATTTTTTTTCATCAATATACGTTTTAATGATTTGCGCTAAGTATTCCATTGCGTAACGATCTTGTATAGAAGAATATACCTTCCCACATCGCAAAGCTAATAACGTAAATTGTTCCGCGTACTTTGTATGTTGGAAAATCATTTCCTTTTCATGAAACTCATTATAACCAACTTGAATATCAGAAAATATCGCATTTGCTTCTTGTTCACTAATAAAATTATAATTTACTCCATTTGAAAGTGTATATTCTAAACGATCACTAGATAATTTTGGAGAATCATTATCCGCAAGTGAATATAAATGATAATCGCAAACAGAAGCAATTGAAATACGATCTTTCTCTAATAATTGATAAATCAATGCATCTTTTCGAATCATCTCTTTCGTTTCTTTTTCTGTTGATTCTTGATTCAAATAATCACCATTCAAAAAATCAATCGTATGAGAAAATGCAGGCGTAGAGATGTCGTGAAATAAACCAGCTAAAGATTGCGTAAGATCATTTGTAAAAAAATACAAAATACAAGCAACTCTTAAGGAATGATCATATCGAGAATATGGAGAAAGATTAGAAAACAAAGGTAAACTTGTGTAATTCACTCCACAATTCATATCTATTTTCTTTAGACGCATCATAGAATCACTTGTTAAATATGGTTCAATTTCTTTTGGTATCTCTAAAAACACTATAATAAACCTTCTTCTTCCATTTTTTTGAATTGATAAACAGCTCCATATTTTCTGGAATCTTCATGAAATGTAACACCTTTGATTTCAGGTTCAAAAACATTTTGATAATAATCAGAAGCAAAACGATGTTCTACTGCTTCTTGAATCATTTCCATAAAGATTGGTTCATCTGTAATATTACCTGATATCACAAATACACTTGCATCAACAATGCATTGAATATTATAGATATAATTTGCAAGTCTTTCACAATACATTTGTGCTCCATCTTTAATACCTGTATTTTCATGATTTAAACCAAACATGATCTTTAATACATTCATATTATCTTTTCCAGTTTTTTGTTTTACACAATCTACTAAACCATTCAAAGAACAACTCGTCGCAAACATATCTTGATTATCTTTATCTCTTGCATAACAATCCGTTAAATAAGAAAATTCACCTGCCCCAAAGTGAGCACCATGAAAAATCTTTCCTTCGTGAATGATTGCACCGCCAATACCTGTACCTAATAACATCAACATCACACCATGATCCACTTTTTTTAATGAACCATATCCTATTTCTGCAAGCGTGGCTGCCTTGGCATCATTTAAAATAATTGTAGGTAATCCTGTTAATTCTTTTAATTCCATCGCAAGTGGTTCATTGCGAATAAAACGATAAATACCACCAGAATACGCAATACCGCATTCCGTATCAATCACTCCAGGCATTGTAATCGCTAAACCAGAAACTTCTTGTTGATACATTTTCACAGCATCTACAAGCGTATTTAAAAAAGTCTCTCTATCATCTACCGGAACTTCTAATTTACCTTGTTTCATGACATCTAATGTTTCTGTCGTGATAGCCCAACGCAACCATTTACTTCCAATGTCAATCGTAAAATATTTTTTCATATACATCTCACTTATCTAAAGAAAGCCATTTACTACTATTTTTGATTCTCATTACTTTTTGATATTCTTGAATGCTTTCTTTATCTAAAGCAACAATCAAAAATTTATCCCTCATTTTACAAACATAATCAGGATCAACATCATAATTAATCATTAAATCAGTTCTGTTTTTTGCCTGAACTAATGTTTGCCAAGTAATTGCACGATATGCAGGAGAAGACACTTTATTATTCACATGAAAGATCCAATCAATCATACTTTGATAATAATGAATCTGTTTTTCTAATTCATCTTTGATTTCAATTAAAGCTAACAATCTTTCTTCTGGTGGTTTATTTGAATGACCAACAACATTTGTTGTATTCACCGATTTTACATTTTTAATTTCTTCAATGATTTGTTCTAATTCTAATTTTGTTTTTTTTAAATCTGAATCATAGGTGAAATACATTCTACATTCTTTTTTATAAAGAGAAAGCCATTCTGCTTTTTCATTCATCATCCTCAAACACCTCATCAATCCATTTGTATAACGAAACTTGTAAAGCACGACGTGTTATCCCATATTTTTCTGCCACTTCTATTTGGGATTTCCCCTCAACACACAAAAGCCAAATCATTACTTTCGCACTCGTACCACACTTTTCATCAATATCTTGAAATGTTTCTTCAACAAAATGAACATCATCTTCCAAAAATGAATAAAACATATCATCGCCTTTCGCTTTGGAATGATACAAAGATAAAGTTGTCTTTTCACTTTTATATACACGACAACTCGCTTTAAAGGCTTGCCACTTTTCTTTTTTGTCCATGAGAGTATTATAACATATCAAAAAAAGCCAAGATAGAACTTGACTTTCATTATTAGAAATCTTTACGCAACACGAATTCCACCAACATTACGAATTCTTAAAATATAACAACATCCTTCGCCAAATGTAGATTCCATCATAGCAATAAATTGTTTTGTTGTTTCTTTTTTTACGAATGCTTGAATTGTTCCAGCAAATCCACCACCATGCACACGATATGCACCATCTTCGCCTATCACAGCTTCTGATAAAGCTAATCCTACCGCAACCGCTTGTGATTCTGGAGTTTGAGGAACAGAGATGTTTTGTAAGTACATCCATGAAGAATGACCAGATTCTCTAACAAATTTCAAGAATAAATCAATGTCTTGGTTTTGTAATGCATCTGCTTCCTGTTGTGCTCGTTTTGTTTCTTGTAAAAAATGATACGCTCTTAAAAATGCACGATCTCCACATTTCTCTCTAATTTCCTTCACATGAGATAACAGTTCATCCAATGTTGTTTGCCCTAACACTTCATAACCTAAAACTTTCGCCACTGCTTTCATTTCAGCAGGAACTTTAGAATATTCATCGCTTAAATCCGCATGAGATGCTTTAACATCTGTAATGATTAAATCATATCCATAATCAGATGGATCAAATGGGACTTTCACAACGATTGGATTTTCAGGATCTTTAAAATCCATTGCCGCAAACGATCCAACTGAGCAAGCCATTTGATCAAGTAGACCACTTGCTTTCATGAAATAAACATTTTCTGCATATTGACCAATTTTTGCGATATCTTCACTAGAAACTTTCCCGTCATTATATAAATCATTTTGTATCGTTCCTAACAATACTTCAAATGCAGCGCTACTTGACATACCACCACCATTAATGACATCACTTTCTGCATAGCAACAAAAACCTCCAGCTTTATAGCCACGTTTTGTAAGTCCTGCCGCAACACCACGAATCAATGCTTCTGTTGAATTCTTTTCATCTTCTTGGATGTCTAATTGTTTTACATCTACCGGTTCAACAGAATAACCTTTAGACTTGTAAGTGACAATCGAATCATCTGTAGGGATGACACAAGCTACGACATCCAAATTCAAAGACGCAGCTAATACCTTACCTAATTGATGATCGGTATGATTTCCACCGACTTCCGTTCTACCTGGTGCAGAAAAGATTTTCGCTTCTTGATCACCAAAAGCTTCTTTCGCACTTTCTAAAATAGATTCATAACGCTTTGATTGTTGACTAAGCGCTTGTTCTCCATAAAGAGAAATTAATTGTTCATTAAGTTTTCCTTCATGAATGAACGTAATAAGTTCTGAAATTTTCATAAATGATCTCCTTGGCTATTTTGCCATTTTTTCAAAAGCATCTTTTGCAGCGTTTTGTTCTGCTTGCTTTTTTGAAACACCTTTACCTGTCCCTAAAATAATATTATCCATAACACAATTCATTACAAATTCAGGACAATTTGCAGGACCTTTTTCAGATACAAGTTTGTATTGTACAGTTCTTTTCTTATCTGCTTGTACAAACTCTTGTAATTTACTTTTATAATCATGTATTGTTTCAATCGTTTCTGGGTGAGATAAACGTGGCGTAATACAATCATTCAAAATATTATCAACTGCTTTCATTCCTTGGTCTAAAAATAACGCACCAAGAAATGCTTCAAAAGCATCGGCTATAATTGCATCTTTATTTCTACCACCTGTCTTTTCTTCACCAGCACCCAACAATAAAAAGTCATTTAAATGTAATTCTCTACCATACATCGCAAGTGCTTTTTCACACACAAGCTTTGCACGTAATTGCGTCATTTTTCCTTCCGAAAGATTTAAAGGCCAAATTGCTTTCGAACTCCATAGTTGCAATACAGCATCACCCATGAACTCTAATCTTTCATTATCATGAAATTGTTTATGTTCATGTGCATAACTACTATGCATAAATGCTTGTTCTACCACTTCAGGATGATGCACCTGAATTCCTCTATTTTCTAACCAATCAATGATTGTCAAAATAATTTCCTCCTAATCTACATATTCACTATTTTCTTCTCGTCTTTGTTTAACACTTTCAACGATTCGAATATAGTCTGGATTTTCTGACTGTTTCGTGATTTTTAAAGCGTCTTCTTTACAAACTTGAATCATTTTCGTATCTTCATATAAATTTCCTAATATCAAATCAGGAACACCAGACTGTCTAGTACCTAGTATATCACCTGGCCCTCTTAAGCGTAAATCTTCGTAAGATATTTCAAAACCATTGTTTGTTTTTACTAGAACGTTTAATCTATCAATGACATCCGGATTTTGATTCGCTGTTAATAACCAACATTTCCCTTGTTCATTTCCTCTTTGAATACGTCCTCTCAATTGATGAAGTTGTGATAATCCAAATCGATCTGCATCATAGATAATCATTCCTGTTGCGTTAACAACATTCATACCAACTTCCACAACGGTTGTCGAAACAAGTACTTGTATTTGATTATCATAAAATTCTTGCATGACCTTTTGTTTTTCTTCAGAAGTCATCTTTCCATGTAACATGCCAACTTTTTTATCAATAAATAATTTTGTCAGATTTTCTTGCATCTGATATACATCTCTAGCCTTGTAATCTTCATTTTCTTCTACTGCAGCACATATCACATACAATTGATGACCAGAATCTAAAATTTCCTTTATTTCTTCTAGAACAGAACGAAAAGAATTTTCTTGAATCAATTTTGTGATTGGTTCTTTCCTTCCTGCAGGCATTGTTTCAATCGTGCTCACTTCCATATCGCCAAAAATCGTAGAAGCTAAAGTTCTAGGAATTGGTGTTGCAGACATTAATAGAAAATCAGTTTGTACACCTTTCATACGTAAAGCTTTTCTTTGATTCACACCAAAACGTTGTTGTTCATCCGCAACGACATAGCCTAAATTTTTAAACTTTACAGATTCTTGTATTAAAGCATGTGTTCCTACTAAAATATCGATTTCACCATTTTCACATTCTTCTAATATTTTATTTTTTTCTGACGTATTTAATCCAGAATATAAAACGCCAATATGAATTGATGTATCTTTTATATATGCACACAATGAATCATAGTGCTGTTTCGCTAATATTTCAGTAGGCGCTAACAAAGCACATTGATAGCCACTAATAGCACATGCATATAACGAAATAATCGCAACAATTGTTTTTCCGCATCCAACATCTCCTTGTACCAAACGATACATTGGATGATTAGAAGACATTTCATTTAAGATTTGATTGGTTGTTTCTAATTGATCATTTGTTAAAGAAAATGGTAATTCTTGAATCATTGTATTTATTTTAGACATAGAAAACTTCTTTGGTTCTTTATAAATAGATAATCCTTCTTCATTTTTGTTCATTTGTAACGCAAGAAAAAAACGTAAAAATTCTTCATATTTTAGTGTACGAATTGCTTGTTTTGTATCATTTTCTGTTTGTGGAAAATGGATTCTACGAATTGCTTCACTTTTTCTTAATAATCGATATTTTTGAATCATTTCTTCTGGAACATAATCAAAGATTTCGTTTTGAACTATTTCGTATACTTTTTCAATAGAATCACGAATTGTTCTTTGTTGAATACCATCTTTTGTAGCGTAAATAGGTGTAATCAAATCATGTTGTGAAAGAGGTTTTGTATCATAATTCATCGCAGTCACTTTATGATTTCCCATATAAATACCAGTAATTGTAAGAATTTGATTCATTTGTAATTGATTCGCCCATGGACGATTGAAAATCGTAATTTTAATAACAGAATCCTGGTGCATTACTTGAAATGAACTTGATACAAATCTTCCTTTTCGAAATGTAGAAACTCTTGATATAACTTCTGCTTCAAAAGTCACCTTCTCTTTTAATTTCCATTGTTCAATTGGTTTTGTACATAAAACATCATAACGAGATGGATAATATGACAATAATTGTTCAGATGTTGTGATATGTAAACGTTCTAATGTTTCTAAACGTTTCTTTGTAAAATGAAAAACTTTGTTACTCAAATCCATGCATTTATTATACCCTATTTTAAAATTCATTTTTGTTAATCATAAAAATTCAAAGTAACAAAAATAAATATCAAAGCTTCAGCTTTGATACTCGTTGTTAAAATGAATTTTTCTTTTAATTTCTTCCAGTAGATCATCTCTACCCATCATATGACATATATTTTCAACAATATCATACGCTAGGGATTCTCCATCTTCCTCTTCATATGTCAATGGTAAAAATAAAAACACTTCATGAATTAATAACGATTTTGCCATTTCATACATATCAGGATTCTTTTCTAACCATTGTTGTAATAGATTATTTGCTTTCAAGAAGCCTTTAGATTGTGCACATGGTGTAATAGAATCTCCATAAAATGTATATTCAACACCATCTTTATTCCATACAAATTCATCTTGTAATTCTTGTTCTGCAATACTTTCAACTAATAATGCAGCTGCATCCGTATAAGGATCATCACTTAAGTAGTTCTGTATATCTTCTACATACTCTCTTAGATTTCTTTTAATCAATTGCGTACACGCTAATAATTGTTGTTCCCCTGTACCATGCAAACCATCTAAAATATCATCGATATTTTTTTCGTAAGAGCGACTTTGTTCACTCATTTGAAATTTCACATCACGTAATAAACCATAGAGTCTTTCTTCTACTTCATTTGGAATATAAGGCATACTCAATTCTTTTTTTAAAAGTGACATTGCTTCCGCAAAGTTTTTGTTTTCGATATTTTCTTTAATTTCTTTAATTACTTCATCATAATAATTTTCCATGTGTTCAGTATACAATTTTATTTTCATCTTCTCAAATAATCGCTATAATAAAAATATGAAAGAAATCATTCTTGTATCCGATAATCATGGACAAATAGAACCGTTAAGATATCTGAAAGAGAAATATCCAATAACGGATTATTTCATTCATTGTGGAGATTCTGAAATGCATCCATATCAATTGGATGGATTTTCTAGTGTGCAAGGAAACAATGATTATTTTCAGGCATATCCAAATGAGAAAATTATCCAAATCGAAAATCATCGAATTTTGGTTGTACATGGTCACCTACATATGATATACGGGCAACCGCAACTACTTGCACGTTACGCAAAGAAATTAGAATGTGATATCGTTTTTTTTGGACATACACATATTCCCCAAGATATTACAATAGATGGCATTCGCTGTATCAATCCAGGAAGTATTTGGCATAATCGTGATGGTTCAAAACCTAGTTATATGATCATTCAAATGGACGCCAAAAATATTGAAGTCGAAAAAAAAATTTACAAATTTTAAAAAACCTCTTGCCAAAACATATACTCTCTGGTATATTATTAATCGCTGTCTTGGTAGCTCAGCTGGATAGAGCACCCGCCTTCTAAGCGGACGGTCAGGAGTTCGAATCTCCTCCAGGACACCATCTCAAAACACTGTTTATAAAAACAGTGTTTTTTGTTATAATTTTGTTATGAATTTTAATTTATATCCATACAACTTATATATATTAGGTATCTCTGCATGTCTTGTAATCATATGTTTAGTGATTACACTCATGCATTTAGGTGTGTTTGGAAAAACATTAGAAAATGAACAAAAAACAATTAATAATATTAACTATCAACTTAAACTTTCCAAACTCAAATTACAAGCAATCCAAGAAAAATATCAAGAAGAGCACAAAAACGATAAATACTATAAAATTCTATTACCATTTCTTCTTACAATCTATTCAGCATATCAAAATGATGAAGAGTTAAAAGGATTTAAAGGTTATCGTAAAGCAACGCGAAAAGTCATCAAAAATAAAATTAAAACGCACTAAAAAAAGATGTTTTACTTCATGAAAACATCTTTTTTATGTTTAAATTACTGTACCTTGATATACAAGCAATCCAATCAAACTAATAACGATTCCAACTACAATAACTACCATAACACATTTTAGAATTGACCAATTCTTTTTCGTTAATAAAACATAGAATGCATATGTTAATACCAATGCTAATAAAGCTGGAATATATGGCATGGATAGAATTGTTTGGAAAGAAGATAACTGTACGCAATTTACAAATACATTAGATACGAAAGCATATCTACTATTTAATGCAATTAAACCACCAATTGTAAATACACCCATGATTTGTGAAGCATGTTTTAATGCATCTTTTTGTTTGATTGCTTTTTCCATGATTTTTGTACCATTGTTATAACCAACTTGTAATAATTTAAATCTTGTAATGAAAGTTAAAACAAAGGCCAAAACAATAAACACAATGACTGGCATATAATTTCCATTGATTGCCCACGAACAACACGCTATAGAAATCAACGAAAATACGAATAATGTCATAATAGAATGAGACAAGCTATTACATAAAGCATTGATTGTCGTTCTTGTAGAACGAATTGTTTCTAAATCGGCTTTTTGTGCTTCTAAAGATAATACAACACCCATCGCTAATGTAGAAAAGAAAGCACCTGTTTCTACATATTCTAAGTTATGACCTAAGCTAAGTTTTAAATCCGATTCATTTTCATGAATCTTTTTTAATGCTGGCGCTAAAGCCCAACACCATCCACTTGCTTCCCCTGTTTCAGCATTCTTTCCTGCAGAAATCAATAACGATCTTAAAGCAACCTTGTTTAAAGTCTTTTTATCTAAAGGATATGCTTCATTTTGATTTTCATAAATTCCTGTTCCTACCACCATTTTTCAGCACCTCCTTTAATTGTATTGGAAGCTTTTACTTCTTTCTTTACACTAGAATTTAATTCTTTTGTTTGATTATGATGATAATCATAACAAGCTAATGCAATTGCACAAGATGCAACTATCATTCCTGAAATCGTAGAATTCATTGAACTAATTAATAAGATTCCTAACGCACCCCCTACAAGTAATGCACCTGGTACATCTTTTAATCCAATATTTCTCAATAAAATCGCAAAAGAAATACATGGCATTAAAATCGCAATAGCATGAATACCAGATAAAACATAAGGATATTGAGAAACAAATGTTGTTAAAAAGCTTTGAATAGAATCCAAATTACTTGATAAAACATATGCATAACCAACATACACAACACACGCAAATACTACAGTCACTAACATTTTTGTTCCAATTGCTTTTACATTCATTTTTTCCGCATCATTGCGTGTAGATGGAACAAATAATAAATTAACTAATGATAGTAAATATTCAACGAGTAATCCAATCGCTAAAATAGAAGAAGCAGTCGAAATTGCTGTAGAAGAATCTGTACCATTGGAAACTAAATAAGTTGCTGTCAAAGCACTCATGAAGAACCCTGAAGATACAGGTGCATATTCTCCATAGGCTTCATAACCAATATAATAGATTTCTAATGTTCCTCCAACAATCAATGCTTCTGTAGTATGCCCTAAACAAGCTCCTAATAATGTACAAGTAATCAATGGCCTTTGTAATACATGTGAAAAACAATATTTATCTAACACAATGATCAGTACCATGATTAAAGGTAAAACTGACATAATTTATAATTTCCTTTCTTTCATGCGTAACTATTATATCAAATTATGATAAACTTTATCTATCGAGGTAATATACAATGATCATTAAAAGTAAACGTGTTTATATTACTGGCGTATTTACACCAGCATGTTTAGAACTCAAAGATGGAAAAATCAATCATATCTATGCATATGATGAAATGGAGGCAGATATTGATTACGGAGAAGATAGAATCGTTCCAGGTTTTATTGATATTCATTGTCATGGTGCATATGGTTTTGATACAGATACAGCTGATGAAATGGGCTTAAGGAATTGGACAAAAGGCATCGTAAACGAAGGTGTTACAGGCTTTTTAGCAACCACCCTAACACAATCTCATTCTGTTTTAGAGAATGCCGTCAAAAATGTCGCAAAAGTACATGATGCGAATGACTATGAAGGCGCACGAATCTTAGGAATTCATTTTGAAGGTCCATATCTAGATATGAAGCATAAAGGTGCACAACCACCTGAAGCAATTGTTTCTCCAGATGTAGAGGAATTCAAACAATACCAACAAGCAGCAAATGGTTTAATTAAAGTCATCACAATGGCTTGTGAACATGATACAGATTTCAAACTCACAAAATATGCTTCTACACATGGTGTAGTTGTTTCTATGGGGCATTCTGATACAACATTCCAACAATCACTCTTAGCTGTAGCTAATGGTGCACAATCCATTACACATACATATAACGCTATGACACCATTCTCACATAGAGAAAATGGTTTAGTTGGTTGTGCTTTGCGATTACATGATCTATACTCTGAAATTATTTGTGATTGTAACCACTCTACCCCAGAAGCATTAAATATCTTTTTCAAAACAAAAGATCCAGACAAATGCATCATGATATCTGATGCCCTCATGTGTAAAGGTTCTCAACCAGGCGAAGTATTTGATTTCGGTGGACATGATGTTGTGATATATCCAGATGGTAGTGCGCATCTTGTTAAAGAAAAGAATCTTGCTGGTTCTACTATGAAAATGAATGAAGGTCTTCGAAATCTAGTAGAAAAAGCGCTTGTTCCATTTGATGTCGCAATCAATTCTTGTACGATAAACCCTGCTAGATTATTAAAAATGGATGATCATATTGGTAAGATTTGTGCTGGGTATGATGCAAATATCGTTGTATTAAAAGATGATTATTCTGTAGAACAAACATTTGTAGAAGGAATCAAACAAATATAAAAAAGTGAAGGAAAATTTAATTCCTTCATTTTTTTATGAATTCTTTCATGATATGAATTGATT
>CAVLCI010000050.1:0-14170 GCA_963661415.1 Bifidobacteriaceae bacterium
AGAAATCTTCGTTAAATACTTCTGTAAATTCCCATTTGTCATTGATTCTTTTCATATAATATTCCTTTCAATAAAATATCAACCAAATCTTGTAGTGATTGTTGATATGTGTGTTCATCAATAGATGAAGTGAGTAATGCGTTCATAGAAGAAGTGACAATGACTTCTATCATAGAAAGTGGAACTTCTCGGATAATCTTTTTTTGTATCCCTTCCTGAATGAAATCAAATACAGGTTCCCAATTGGATTGTAGATGTTTAGAAATAGATTTTGATACAGATGGATATTGAATGGATAATGGTTCCAATTGTTTGAAATCAATGGATTCAATATCTGTTGGCATTGCGATCAAAAGTTTCTTCAATTTCTCAATATATGGAATCTCTTCTTTTAAGATTCTTTTTTTGTTTTCTTGAATGTTATGAAAGCCGTATTCTACGATGCCTTGTAAAAGATCTTCTTTTGATGGAAAGAAACGATAAATTGTTTTTTTTGCGATATGTAAATCTTTAGCGATATCGTCCATCGTAAAGCTGAGTCCTTTCTTTTGGTAAAGTGAAATTGCGCTTTGAATGATTGATGATTGATCTACCATAGGAAACTCAAACTCCTTATCTAGTTTCCATTATAAATAAATGTAAGCGATTACACAATAGTTTTTTCAAGAAAATAACTCAAATAAAACAAATCTGTGTTAATCTTTACATTAACCGAGGTGCTTTTATGAGTGAATCCAATGAAATTATTAAATTTGTACCATGTTCTATTGATAATGTTTGTGATGTAGAAGAATGGTTAGATGTTTTAAGTAAAGAAGGTTATTTGTTGAAAAGCCAAACAATTAATTTATTGGCAGGTATTTTTTATGTAGAGCCAGATAAGAGAAGATATTATCATCATGTCGTAGCTGGTGAAAAAACAAAAAATAAAGATATTTTTGAAAATGATCGTATTACAGTTGAGAAATATACAAGTCAAGGTCTGGAATTTTTAGGGAAGACTTGTGGATATTATTTCTTTCGAACAGATCAACTTTCTGTGATTGAAAAGGTATGTGCACCAACAGAAGAAAAGAGAAAGTTAAATTTAATTTATCATGGAATTATGACGATCATTATGATTTGTGTTTTCTCCGCTGTATTATTTCATGGATTGAGTATTTATAATTACAATACGTTCGCTAAGATCTTGGCAGAAGTAATGGGACTATTATTAGTAGTTATTGTGTTAGTGCTTGGTGTAGAAGTTTATGGTGCGTATGAAGATCTTCATAATCCAGAAAAAATGAAACCAACATATAAAAGAAAACTAAACAAACAGACAGCAGGACTAGAGTTAACTTATAAAGGAATGTTGTTGGTATTGATCTTATCGTTTGTTGTATTGATTTTAATGCAGGATATGATGATTGGACAAATATACAAAAAGTGAAGCTAGATATTCTAGCTTCTTTTTTGTATGTTGAACAGATGTGATAGAAAAAGCAACGATTCCGATATTTGATGCATACGCACCTTTTGTTAGAATGGATGGAACATTATAAAATTTGAATGCATCTTCCAATATCGGCGTTCTTTCGATGGGAAATGGAAATGACGGTTCTATCTTTTGATACGGCATCTAATGTTTCTAAGATTTCTTTTTCACTTTCTGCATCTAAACTTGCGGTAATTTCATCTAACATAAGAATGGAAGGATCTGTAACGATTGCACGTGCAATGGATAATAATTGCCACTGTCCTTTGGAAAACAATTCTTCTTTACAAGGTGTATGAATGGTATCTTTGAATGTTTTGATGGTTTCATAAAGGTGACATCTTTGTAAAGCTAAGATGACTTGTTCATCTGTAATGGAAGGATCATATAATGTAATTTGATCTTTGATTGTTCCGCGTACTGGATGAAATGCTTGTTCTACATAACCAAAGATCTTTCTTCTTTGATTTGCTTCTAAATGATATGGTGCGTGACCATATACAGAAATACTTCCTTTACTTGGTTCATAAAGTCCTAATATGAGCTTAAATAATGTACTTTTACCTGAACCTGTTCTACCTAAGAGGGTGACATGTTCTCCTTTATGAATCTGTAAGGAATAATTGTGTAAGATTTCTTCTTTTTGATACGCAAAAGAAATATTTTGAATATCAATGATGATATCTTGATTTGTATTTGTAATGATTTCATTTTTAATAGGTTTTTTTTCTTCATAGGATAAAAATTCATTGATTCTTTGTACACCAGATAATGCAGATTGAATCGTTGTGATTTCCATTCCAATGGATTCAATTGGTCCAAAGATTTGAGAAACAAGTTGAATGATCATAACTGCACTTCCTGCACTCATGGAAAAGAAAGCTAAGATATTTGAATCATTTGTCGAAGAAAGAAGTATCACAATTGCGATAATACAAGCATAGGTACATTGAATGACAGGGGAATATAATGCGTCATAGAAGTTTGTCTTTGTGATGGAAAGATAACTTTTTTGAATCGTTGTGTCATATTTTTGTTCGAAATATGTTTGTTTGTTGAGATTATGAATCGTTGTGATATTTTTGATGACCTGTGGAATCAATGCGTTTGTTTCTTGAATTGCTTTGCGATTATCAATTTCATTTTTTAACATGCTTTGTTGTACATGTCTTGTGAAAAGAAATAGGAAAGGTAATACAAATAACAATGTATAAAATAAACCTGTTGTAGTATGAAAGATTACCACTAGAATGCTAATGAGACTAATGGCATCCGCAACTAAAGAAATGATTCCATTGGTGAATAAAGCTTCTACGGTATCTACATCATTCATGAATCGAGAAACGATACTACCTGGAGCGATTTTTGAAATGGTAGAAGTTGATAGATTGGAATATTTACGCATCATACAAGAACGTAAGGCATGTGTTATCTTTTGTCCATAAATGAGTAATAAAGAATCACGTATGGATAACATAACATTACTGATGAGTAATGTAATAAAGTAAAATAAAATAACATAGAATGAAATCTGCGATTGATTCGTTAATGTATCTACGATTTGAGAAAGAATGTAGGGTGGTAGTAAGGAAAACAGAATACATCCTAAAACTGATGCAATAATGGATAGACAAAGATACCATTTATGAATGGATGTTTGAATCATAATAGAAGTTACATTCATTTTGTATCACCTTCTTGTAAGTAATATAGTTGTTGATAATCAGAATTTGTTTTTAATAGATGTTCATGTGTACCTAGATATCCATTTGTTTGATTGATAAATAGTACAAGTGAAGTTTGTGAGAAAACATGTAAACGATGTGAAATCAATAAAATGATCTTATCTGAATAATATTTTTTTAGATTTTGGAAGATCGTTTCTTCTGTATAGGTGTCTAATGCGGAAAAAGGATCATCCAAAACAAGAATTGAAGCAGCGTGGGCTAGTGTTCTAGCTAAGGCAACTCTTTGTTGTTGGCCACCAGATAAACGCATTCCTGAATTTCCAATCTTTGTATGAATGCCATCTTTCATTTGTAAGACTTCTTCATCCATATAGACAAGTTTTAAGTAAAACATGACATCGATTGAATCTCCTAAAGCGATATTATTTTCAATCGTATCGTCAAATAACTCAGGATCATGTCCTAAATAAGAAATGGAATCATAATTATTGTTAGAAAGTTCTTTGTTGTCTAGTAAGATCTTTCCTTCATATTTCCATTCATTTAAAAAGAGTTTTCCAAATGTTGTTTTTCCACATGCGATAGGTCCTGTAATTCCTAAAATCTGACCTTCTTTTAAATCAAATGAAATATGATTCAATAATTGAGTGGAATTTGGATAAGAAAAAGAAACATCGTTTACATTTAATGTTTGAATCTTTGTAGAGTGACTAATAGAGATTGGAGCTTCCTGTTGTACGTATTTTTGGATTCTAGAATAAGAAACTTGTGCTTTATGGACCGCGTTAAATAGTTTTGCGGATTTACTGGATTTTTCTGCCATCTTCATAAAACAAGAAATATAAGTCGTAAAGATTGCAATATTCCAACTTCCTTGAAAGATATTTTGGCTTCCGAAATATAGAATAAAGAAGATTCCAAAAATAGAAATAGATTTATAAATAGGTGGTAAAGCGACAATTGGTAAGGAAGATAAGATATTTGTATGTTCATAATCGGATAGATACTTTTCATAGGATGATTCTTGTTGTGTTTCTCTACCATAAACACGATACGTAATTGCATTATCTGCGCGATCTAATGTTACAGCGTTTAAACTTGTGGAAGAAAGCTTGGCTTTTGTGGCTAGTTGTTGAATCTTCTTTTTCATACTTTCCGCAAAGATATAAGAAAATGGTGTAAAAAAGATACACAATAACGCAATTTTATAATCATAATAAAATAACATGCCAACATAAGCACATAACGCAATTCCAGTATCAAAGATTTCGGTTGTGAATTTACGCATGCCTTCACTACAATCATCAACATCAGAAATGGCTTTTGTAAGAATATTTCCAATCCCTTCTTGTGTAAGTGCTTTATGAGATGTATAAATCAAATTATGAAAGAGCGTTTCTTTCATCTTTTTATTTGTGTTATTGGCGAAAACACGTACATAGTTTCGTTTTAGGTATCTACAAAATTGAATAATAAAAATAGAAATCAAATAAAGAACTACAAGTTTTAACATGTCAGAAAATACAGCTTGTTTCTGTAAGATATCATATAAACAACCTGTTAGTTTTCCTTCAAATAATGGTACTAAGATTAATCCGATGTTATAAATGATTCCTGTAATCGTTACAATGATTAAAGTTTTCCATTCTTCTTTAAAGTAATCGATGATCGTTTTATTCATGTTTGGCCTCTTTGATGATTTTTGTGATATTTTGAAAACCAGAACGACTTTCTTGTTTGGATTTGAGATAGATTGTATCTAATGTTGTTAGGAATTGTTCTTTTTCTTCATTGGATAGATCTTCAAGTAACCATTGATAGAATAGGAATTCAATTTGTGTTTTGGATTGTTTTAAAGTTTCTGCTTTTTGAGTTGCGTAAAGATAATGTTTTCTTTTATCTTTAGGATCTGTTTCTTTAAGAATGAATCCTTTCTTTTCTAAAGAGGAAACTCTTTTTGCGATGGCACCTTTGTCACAATTTAATTGTGTGCAGACTTCTTTTTGCGCAATGCCAGGATTATGACGAACAAGATGAATCAAATCGAATTCAGAAGAGCCAATTCCTTCTTCTTTTGTCATACGAATCGTTAGTTTATTTAATTCTCTAGAAATCTTACTGAGTTTTCTTGCGTCTTTTTCCATATATCCTCCAAAGGTTGTATATACAACTATTTGAATTATAGAGTTCTGTAATAAATTTGTAAACAAGAATAAGGGAAAAAGGGAATGTTGTTGAAATTATGCGTTAGTAAGCGTATAATCTTAACGTTTTCATAAAAAAGAAGAAGGTGAATGTATGGATTATCAAAAGGTTATAAATATTGCGGTGATTGCTCACGTAGATGCTGGTAAGTCTACTCTTGTTGATGCATTCCTAAAACAATCTCATGTTTTTAAAGACAATGAGAAAGTTGTTGACTGTATTATGGATTCAAATGATCTTGAAAGAGAAAGAGGAATTACGATCTACTCCAAGAACTGCTCCGTACAGTATAAAGATTATAAAATCAATATCGTGGATACACCGGGCCACGCAGATTTTTCTAGTGAAGTAGAAAGAATCATTAAGACTGTTGATACAGTTATTTTATTGGTTGACTCTGCAGAAGGTCCAATGCCTCAGACACGTTTCGTATTACAGAAGTCATTAGAAAATGGTCTAAGACCAATTCTTTTGATCAATAAGATGGATAAACAAGATGCACGTGCAGTTGAAGTGATTGATGAATGTTATGATTTAATGCTTGAATTGAACGCAACAGATGATCAGTTGGATTTCCCAATTTTATATGGTTGCGCTAGAGAAGGTATCGTTCGTTATGATTGGGAAGATACAAATACAGATATCGTTCCATTGTTTGAAACAATCATTCATCACGCACAAGCTTATCCAGATCTAACACAAGAACCATTACAAATGCAGATTACAGCACTTGCATATGATGATTATATTGGAAGACTTGGTATTGGTAGAATTTATAAGGGAAGTTTAAAAGCAGCTACAAGCTATACGGTTTGTAACTCTGATGGTTCTTCTCCTCATCAAGGAAAGACAAACCAGATTTTCGTGTATAAAGGATTATCTAGAGTTTCTGTAGATGAAATTCAATCTGGTGAAATTTGTATGATCAGTGGTATTGCGGATATCAACATTGGAGATACTTTATGTCCAGTTGGTGCACCTGATCCACTTCCAGCTATTAAGATTGAAGAACCAACACTATCTATGAACTTTATGGTAAATGATTCTCCATTTGCTGGACAAGTTGGTAAGTTTGTAACTTCTAGAAATATTCGTGAAAGATTAGATCGTGAATTACAAGTTAACGTTGGTTTGAAAGTTGAAGAAACAGATTCTACAGATACATTTAAAGTTTCTGGTAGAGGTGAATTACATTTAACAATCCTTTTGGAACAAATGAGACGTGAAGGATATGAAATTGCGGTTTCTAGACCTGAAGTTATTTTGAAGAAGATTGATGGTGTAACTTGCGAACCTGTTGAAGAAGTTGTTATTGATGTTCCAAATGATTATTCTGGATCTGTTATTTCTTCCTTGAATGTACGTAAAGGTCTTTTAAATAATATGGAAGATCAAGGTACATATACAAGAATTACATATATGGTTCCTACAAGAGGTTTGATTGGTTTTAGATCTGACTTTATTAATATGACGCATGGTGAAGGTACAATGGTACAAAGACTTGCGGATTATGAACCATGGAAGGGTGAAATTCCACAAAGAGAAAATGGTGCTTTGATTTCTACAGAAACAGGTGGCGCTATGACATATGCATTATGGAATATCCAAAATAGAGGTCAATTATTTATTGGTGCCCAAACACCAGTTTATGAAGGTATGATCATTGGTATTTCTGCGAAGAATATGGATATGACAGTAAACCCAATCAAGAACAAGAAAATGACAGCTGTTCGTTCTACAGGTAATGATGAAGCAATGAAACTTGTACCACCAAAGATTCTTACATTGGAACAAGCGATTGAATTCATTAATGATGATGAACTTGTAGAAATTACCCCTACAGATATTCGTGTTCGTAAAAAATATCTCACAGCAATCGATAGAAGAAGACACGCTAGAGAATTGGGTAAGATTGAAAATGAATCTGATGAATAAGATGATGGAGAAATCTATCATCTTTTTTCAATTTTATATCCTTTTTCTAATGCGGATATGTTACAATTTTCACATATGAAAGAACAGAAGTGTGCCATTTTCCTCGCAGATGGCTTTGAAACATGTGAGGGATTGATTGTAGTAGATTTGTTAAGAAGAGCAGGCATTACAATTGATATGATATCAATGAATGATGATTTGGTTGTTACGACATCACAAAAAGTTATTTTACAAGCTGAAAAGCTTTATGCCGAGATTGATCCAAAAGACTATGATGTATTGATTTTACCAGGTGGTAAAGTTGGTACCGCAAATTTAGAAGCTTGTGATTCATTGAAGAAAGCTTTAAAAGAACATTTTGAAAGTGAAAAGTTAACATGCGCCATTTGTGCAGCCCCATCTATTTTTGGACATATGGGCATGTTAGAAGGAAAGAAATATACTTGCTTCCCAGATTTTGATGGAAATTATGGTGGTTCTTATCAGATGGAACTCGCAGTAAGCGATGGTAATTTGATTACAGGTCGTGGTATGGGTGCGACTTTAGAATTCGCTAGAGAGATTTTAAAACAACTTATTGATGAAGAAGCATTAAAGAAGGTTCAACACGGAATTCAATACGAACATACATTCCGTAACGAATAAAAAGGAAAGAGAAAAATATTGAGGAGAAAATACTATGGAAAACATGTTTTCAAATGACTCAAGACAATTGAAGTTTGATGTTCTAGTAGCACTTTGTAAAGCAGCTTCACAAGGTGAAGTAAATGAAGATGAAATTCAAGCTTATGCCCATGATCTTGTTTCATTATCATCCCCTAGATTAAGATGCTGTGTTTATAAAGAAAGAGAAATTTTAAGACAGAGAGTTCGTCTTGCGATGGGTAAAGATGCATCTGAGATGGTCGATCATAATCCGAACCAAATCGTACAAGTAATTGATGCGGCGTGTGATGGATGTACAATTAAGAAAGTCAGAGTTACAGATAACTGTAGAAAATGTATGGCAAAGAGCTGTATGGCAGCTTGCCGTTTTGGTGCGATGCATATGGGAACATATCACTCTGAAATTGATTATAACTTATGTAAAGAATGTGGTGCTTGTGTAAGAGCTTGTCCATATAACGCAATCGTTATGACAGAAAGACCATGTTTTGCGCATTGTCCAGTACAAGCAATTGGTTGGGATGAAAATGGTCTTTGTAAGATTGATGAAAAGAAATGTATCAATTGTGGTCAGTGTGAAAATGCTTGTCCATTTGGTGCGATTGAAGATAAGAGTCTAGTTGTTCCAGTTATGAATGATATTCGTTTGGGTAAAAAGGTATACGCAATTGTAGCACCTTCCATTCAAGGACAATTTGAAAATACAAGCTTAGCACAAATCATGAAAGCTGTAGAAATGATTGGTTTTACAGAATGTATTGAAGTTGCAGCTGCAGCTGATCTAGTCGCACAAACAGAATATAAAGAATTAAAAGAACATAAAGAAGCAGGTGTTCCATTAACAACTTCTTGTTGTCCTGCATTTGTAAATATGTTGAAGATTCATTTCCCAACGATTTATGAAAATAATAAGAGTTCTACACTTTCTCCAATGTTAGCTTTAGCGAAGAAATTAAAGAGTGATGATCCAGATTGTATTGTTGCGTTTATTGGACCATGTATCGCAAAGAAGAGTGAAATCAATCTATCTGAGTATTGTGAATATGCTTTGACATATGAAGAACTTGCCGCAATGTTTATTAGTAAAGGTATTTCTCCTAGTGAAGTGGAAGTTGGAC
Organism: Bifidobacteriaceae bacterium; assembly: GCA_963661415.1. Taxonomy (GTDB): domain Bacteria; phylum Bacillota_I; class Bacilli_A; order Erysipelotrichales; family Erysipelotrichaceae; genus Bulleidia. The sequence continues at coordinate 9,090 of CAVLCI010000050.1, forward strand.
CTCTTGAAAAATATGCATCTAACTATGGACGTAACTTTGCCCACTCAGGTGGTGTAGCTGCAGCAGTTGTACAAGCCGCAAAAGAAGCAGGAGATACAGAAACTTATAACGCAGTTATCGCAAATGGTGGTTTTGAATGCAAGAAACAACTATTGTTGATGAAAGTTGGTAAGTTCCAAGGTGATATCTTAGAAGGTATGAATTGTATGGGTGGATGTATTGCTGGTCCTGCATGTATTACAGATCCTATGACTGTAAAAGGTAGAATGGCAAAAGAAAACATGCAGACAGATAAAAAAACAATTGAAGATTCTGTTAAATTATATGATTTAAAAGAGTTTGATATTGAAATCGAAAAGAATGCAGAATAAACTGATAACCATGGACGATCGTTCATGGTTATTTTTATGGAAAAGAAGTTAAATTTAAAAGAATTAAAATGGATACACGAACCAAAAAGATCTGTTCTTAATGAGAATCAATTGATTTTAGAAACAGAACCACATACTTCTTTGAACTTGTTGGGTGGAAGTGCAGAAGCGGTTGAATTAGGAATGGAAACAGAAGAAAACTTTCATTTTTCTATTCGCTGTGATTTTCATTATAAGAAGGCATTGGATCAATGTGGTATCGTTTTATATGATACAAATGGTAGAAAACTAATTTGTGGATGCGAAAAAAGAGACGGAGAAGTTTCAAAGATCGTTGTACGTGTGAATCATGTGGATGGAACAGATCGCTCAGAAAGAGAAATAGGTTCTGCCATTCAATGGTTGTATTATCGGATATGGTTTCGTGGCGGGATTGTAAGAGTACAATATAGTTTTAATGGAAAGCGTTATTCGGATTTAAGAGAATTTGTAGTGAATGATAAAATAGAAAAAATTGGTATATATGCTTGTTCACCAAATGATTCGTATTTTGATTGTATATTTTCAGAAGCAGTTTTAGATAAGGATGGATATTGATATGAGTGCTGTAGAAAGATTGATTCGTTATTGTAAAGTGGATACACAAAGTAATCCAGAAAATGAAAGTGTTACGCCTAGTAGTGAAAAGGAATTTGATTTAGCTAAAATCTTGGAAAAAGAATTAAAAGAATTGGATGTACAAGATGTAACATTAGATGAACATTGTTATGTGTATGGATGGTTGCCTTCTAATATTGAAGAAACTGTTCCTGTTGTTGGTTTCATTGCACATATGGATACTGCACCAGATTATTCTGGAACAAATGTAAAACCAAGAATCATCGAAAATTTTGATGGAACAGATATTGTCTTGAATGAAACAATGACAACAAAGATGGAAGATTTTCCAGAAATGTTACAGGCAAAAGGTAAGACACTTGTTGTAACGGATGGAACGACACTATTGGGTGCAGATGATAAAGCGGGTGTTACAAGTATCATGGAAGCTTTGGTTTATTTGAAAGATCATCCAGAAGTGAAACATGGAAAGATTGCGATTGGTTTTACACCAGATGAAGAAATTGGAAATGGTCCAAAGTATTTTGATATTGAAAAATTTGGTGCAGATTTTGCCTATACGATGGATGGTGGCACAGTACGTGAAATCAGTGATGAGACATTCAATGCGGCAAGTGCAGTCGTTACATTCAAAGGATTTTCTATTCATCCTGGTTCTGCGAAAGATAAGATGATCAATGCGGCAAGTATTGCATGTAATTATCAAAATTTATTGCCTGAACATGCTAGACCAGAACATACAGAAGGTAGAGATGGATTTATTCATCTAACAGGTATGGAAGGTTGTACAGAAAGCGCAAAACTTTCTTATATTATTCGTGATCATGACTTGAATAAATTAAATGAGAAGAAAGAACTCATGCGTAAGACATGTGATTATATCAATACACTTTATGGTGATGTTTGTACAATTGAAATCAAAGATGCATATCACAATATGAAAGAAGTATTAGATCAACATCCTGATGCATTAAAATATGCTTATCTTGCGTTTGAACAACTTGGTATTACACCACTTCATGAACCAGTAAGAGGTGGAACAGATGGTGCTGAATTATCTTTAAGAGGACTACCATGTCCTAATTTAGGTGTAGGTGGAGGAAATTTCCATGGACCATATGAATATTGTGTTGTTGAAGAATTAGAACAAGCTAGAGAAGTTGTATTAAAGATTATTGAAAATATCGCAAAAGGAGAATAACAATGATTTGTACATGTACAATGAATCCTTCATTGGATTATTATCTTGAATTTGAAAATGATGTTAAAAATGGTGTAATTAATCGTTCTGAACTAGAGTATTATGAAGCTGGTGGTAAAGGAATCAATGTATCTATTGTGTTGAATAATTTAGGAATTCCAACAAAGACATTTGGATTTATTGGAGGATTCACAAAAGATTTTTATATTTCTTTATTAGCGAAATATGAAAATATTCATCCAAACTTTACTTATACAAATGGTCATACAAGAGTAAATGTAAAGCTACATGGAAAGAATGAAGTTACAGATGTACATGCGATGGGACCTTATATTACACATGAAGATATGAATAATCTCATGCGTAAAACAGAAAATTTATATGAACAAGATTATTTTGTTTTAGCTGGTAATACACAACCTTGGTTAACAGAAGAAACAGAAAACATGTTGATTCATTTAATTGAAGAAGGTGTAAAAGTAGTTCTTGATACAAATACAGTCATTATGAAGGATATGTTGCGTTATAAACCATTCCTTTGTAAGACGACAAGTGATGAACTAAAAGATATTTTAGACATTGAAATCAATACGGATGAAGATGCAATCCAGGGTGCAAAACAATTGTATGCATTAGGTGCAAAACATGTATTGGTTCTCACGAATACATTGGCAATTTTAGTGAATGATCATGGAACATTTACATGTGAATTCTTAGATGAAGATTCTGTTGTTAATACGGTAGGTACTGGTGATTCTATGATTGCGGGATTTTTAATGAATTATTTGAGAACAAAAGATTCTTATGATTCTTTGAAGTTTGGTGCATCTTGTGGAAGTGCGACTGCGTATTCTAAAGGATTGGCAACAAGAGAAAAAATTGATGCGATGTATCAAAATACCATCGTTAAAAAAATAGACTAATAAGTGGTATAATAGTGCACTGTGAGGTGACAAATGAAAAAATTTATAACATGTCTTTTAACAACTGTATTATTGACGGGGTGTGCTTCTACAACAAGCAAAAGTTCAACAAGTAGTACGACTACAAATTCTTCTGTAACAGAAGAAGTAACGATTACTAACAATGTTGAATTAGCAGCTGTTAAAACAAATCTTAGTGGTTATAAATGGGTGGGAGATGAAATTGGTGATTTTGAAGAAACTTCTTTGAAAGAAACGATTCGTCTATTTGATGAAGAAGGTAGTGCAGTCGTTTACTATGGCTATGTAGGATGTCCTTGGTGTGAAAGAGCATTACCAGAACTGAATAAAGTCGCTTTAAAAACAGGAATTCAAATTTATTATGTAGATGCATCTGTTTCACCAGCTGCAGAAGATTATCAAAGCTTAACAGAAAATCTTGGAGATGCGTTGAGTACAGATGAAGAAACAGGTGAAAAAGAAATGTATGTTCCATTTGTTGTGGGAATCAAAAACGGAAAAGTCGTTGGAAGTCATACAGCTTTGGTTGATGGATTTGAAATCAAAGATGATTCTTCACAAATGAGTGATTCTCAAAAACAAAAACTACAAGATATTTATATGGATATCATTGAAAAGGTGGCAGATTAAGTAGTGGAAACACTACTTTTTTTGTACTACAATGAAATTATGAAAAAGACAATTTACGCTGGAACATATACCAGCAAGACCTCCAAGGGAATTTATCAATTTTCGTTTGAAGATGGAAAATTCTCTGATGTTAAACAATTCTGTACAATCAAAAATCCAAAATACTTAGCTTTATCCAATCAAGCAATCATTACAGTTGCGGATTTTGAACATGACAGTGGGGTAGCTTTGATCGATGCGGAAGGAGAAATAAAAGATACATTAGCATTTGAAGAAAGAACCTCTTGTTATGTAACAGAAGTAGAAGATGATATTTATACCGCAAATTATCATACAGGTATCGTAACGCATTTGAAGAATGAAAATGGCAAACTTAAGTATATCAATTCTATACAAATTCAAGATGGTGCAGGTTGTCATCAAGTACTAGTTTGGAATGATTTTATATTGGTTCCTTGTTTATTTTTAGATCGTGTCATAATTTTAGACCGTTCATTAAAGAAAGTTAGTTCGATTCACTTCAACGCTAATACTGGACCTAGACATGGTGTATTTACAAAAGATAAAGAATATTTGTATTTGGTATCTGAATTATCCAATGAATTATTTGTGATTCATACAGGAGATTGGAAGATTGAATCACAGATATCTGTATTTATGAATCAAGAAAAACATTTGCGAGATACAGCTGCGATTCGTTTATCGGAAGATGAAAAATATTTGTATGTATCTACACGTACAAAAGATGTCATTTCTACAATTGAATTAGAAGATCATAAACCTTTCGTTATTCAAACAACGAGTTGTGGTGGAAAACATCCTAGAGATTTTATCTTAATAGATCATTATTTATTGTGTGGAAATCGAAATTCCAATGAAGTAGTTAGTTTTAAGATTAACGAAGATGGTACGTTAGGAAAGATTACAGATCGTATCGAAGTACCGGAAGTTGTATCTTTAATAGAAGTATAAAAATGAAAAATGCTTAACAACAAAAAAGGTTAGCCATTATGACTAACCTTTTCAAGTGGAGCTAAGGGGAATCGAACCCCTGACCCCCTGCTTGCAAAGCAGGTGCTCTCCCAGCTGAGCTATAACCCCAGGATACACTTATGAGAATAAATGGTGGGCCTGAATGGACTTGAACCAACGACCTCACCCTTATCAGGGGTGCGCTCTAACCACCTGAGCTACAGGCCCATACTCTCAACAGTGCTTAACTATGATATCAATTCTTATGTGTACTGTCAACACAAAAATTAAAAAATGTCGCCATTAAGCGATTTTGTCACCTCACGTTAAGGGAAAATGTCACCC
>CAVLCI010000051.1:0-14142 GCA_963661415.1 Bifidobacteriaceae bacterium
TAATTAGATTTGTAGTATATCATATACGTGTAAGAGTTAAGGATGGTGCATAGGTGATTGGGCGGGTACCCATTAAGGTCACCTAGGTATCATTCTTTTATTATCCTTTCTTTAATATATTTATCATATAGATAATAAAAAAAGATTCCATTCGGAATCTCTTTTTATTCGATTAAGCATTTACTGCTTTAGCGGACTTGGACTTGAGTGTCTTAAGTGCACGAGCAGAAATTCTAACTGTCTGTGGCTTACCATCGACAATCATGTGTACTTTTTGTAAATTCACATTCCACTTACGTCTTGTAGCACGTAATGAATGAGAACGATTATTACCACTTAATGCTTTTTTACCGGAAACGGCACAAACTCTTGACATACATACCCTCCTTCGTTCACAATTGCTCAAGTAGAATAACACGCTTTAAGTATTTTTGCAATAAGATATTTTGAAAATATCTTGATGTTTTTCCTATTTTTGGATTGTAAATTATGCTATAATTTTGTGTGTGTTTATGGATGAAAGGAGTTCTTCATGAGCGATAAACAAATTTTTGCGAGCGTCGAAGTAGCAGACCATGAGGTTCGCCTGGTTGTTGGAGAGTTTTTTAATACACGCTTCAATATTATAAAAGTAGAAAGAATTCCATGTTACGGATTGTCTTATAATGAAGTAATTAATGGTGATGAAATTTCTAATGCATTAAGAAAAGCTGCAAGTACAACAAAACGTACGATTGGAGCTGAAATTAAAAAAGTCATTCTTGCAATTCCTTCTTATGGATTAAAAAAATATTCCTTACGTTCTACAGTAGATGTTTCTGGTATTGATGGTGTTATTACAATTCAAGATGTTAGAAATGCAATACATAAAGCTGAAACAGTTAATATTGGAAAAGAATATGCTTTGATACAAACAGTTCCTGTTAAATATATTGTGAATGGAATTGCTACAAGACGTATTCCATTAGGAGAGAAATGTACACAATTATCCATTGATGTTGATTTATTGTGTGCAGATCGAAAACTTTCTTATGATCTTGTTGGATTTGTAGAAAAAGCAGGTCTACAAGTATTAGATATTTTCCCAGATGTTTATGCAATTGGAAAAGAAGCTGCATTATTTGAACAAGCTGTTGAAAAACAAGTTGTTGTATTAAAACTAGAAAGACAATCAACAGTATTAGCACTTTTTAGAAAAGGAAAACTTGGTACCGCAGCAATTGTTCCTGCAGGACTTGGAAACATGGTATCTCATTGTGTTGATCAATATGGTATTAAGACAAATGATGCGGTTGAACTTATGAAGTATAGTGTTCGTTTTAACCAAAATTCTTATACAACAAATCCAGTTCATATCTGGAGCCAAAATGGTGAAACAAAGACAATTACAGAAAAAGAGTTCATGGATTCTGTGCAAGAAAATGTATCACTTTGGGTAAATACAATCTATGAATCTTGCAAGGGCATCTTGCAAGCTGGTCAAACAACTGTTATGATTACTGGCGAAGGTGGCGAAACTGAAGGCCTTTCTGAGCTTCTTTCTAAGAAGTTAGGATGTAATGTGAAATGTTATATTCCAGATACTTTAGGTGGTAGAAATGCCGGTTTAACAGCTACGCTTGGATTATTCTATGCATATCAAGATAAATTACCAATTTCAGGATATATTGATGATAGTTTAGATATGGATGCATTTAAGAAATCCGTAAGTTATCGTGAGAAAAAAACGGAAACTGATACAAAAGAAGATACTTTAACAAGTAAATTAAAGGGCTTATTCTTTGAGGATAAGAAGTAAGGGAGAAAATTAAAATGGCAGATTTAGAATACAATCAAATTGCAAAGATAAAAGTATTTGGAATTGGTGGTGCAGGTAGTAATGCAGTTAACCGAATGGTTTCTGATGGTGTACAAGGTGTTGAATTTTATGTAGCAAATACAGATCTTCAAGCTTTAGATGTATCTCCAGTCGCAAATAAGATTCAATTAGGAAAAGAAGGTTTAGGTGCAGGTGGTAATCCAGATAATGGTCGTAAATCTGCAGTTGAATCTGAAGATGATATTCGTAAGGCAATTGAAGGTGCTGATATGGTTTTCATCACTGCTGGTATGGGTGGTGGAACTGGTACAGGTGCTGCTCCAATGTTCGCAAAAGTTGCAAAGGAATTAGGTTGCTTAACAGTTGGTATCGTTACAAAACCTTTCTCATTTGAAGGAAAGAAGAGAATGGTTCAAGCTGAACAAGGCTTAGAACAATTAAAAGAATATGTTGATTCTTTAATTATTATATCTAATAACAAAGTTCTTGAGGTTATTGGTCACATTCCATTTGAAGATGCATTCAAAGAAGCTGACAATATCTTACGTCAAGGTGTACAAACAATTACTGACTTGATTGCTGTACCTGCAATGATCAACTTAGACTTTGCTGATATCAAGTCTGTTATGGAAGGTCAAGGTTCTGCATTGTTCGGAATTGGTATGGCTGAAGGTGATAATAAGGCTGCAGAAGCTGCTGAAAGAGCAATTCAGTCTCCATTACTTGAAGCACAAATCAAGGGTGCTAAGAGTGCTATTATCAATGTAACTGGTGGTGCTACAATGTCTGCTTACGATGCTAGTGAAGCAGTTGAATATATTAGAGATGCTGCTGGTAATGATATCGATATTATTTTCGGTGTTGCTATCAATGATAAGATTGGTGATGCTTGTATCGTTTCTGTAATTGCAACAGGTTTTGATTTACCAAAGCCTGAAACAATTCCATCTGATGGTCCAGCTGCTGAAAAGAGCCCAGTTGTAAATGCTGCTCCAGTTAGTGGTGTTGTTGCAGCAAGCGATGACGATGATATTTCATTCGGTGGAGAAAGCAATAGTGATGATGACGATAACATCATCCCAAGCTTCTTTACAAGAGGTTAATTAGAGCTGTCGTGAGACAGCTTTTTTTGAAGGTGAACTTATGAATCATGAAGAAATCGCAGTAAAAAAAAGAAATCAAGGATTTAATTGCGCACAAGCTGTTTTATGTGCTTTCGCTAAAGAATTAAATATGGATGAAAAACAATTGTTTGTTTTAAGTGAATGTTTTGGATCAGGATTAGGATGTACATTAGGAAATTGTGGTGCTTTAAATGCAGCAGCGATGATTCAATCTGTACTTTCTTCTACAGGAAATCTAGAACATCCAGATTCTAAAGCGAAAACATATCCAAAAGTCAGAAATCTATTAAAACGATTTGAGGAAGAAGTAGGAGCAATTCGTTGTAGAGATATCAAAGGAATTGAAACTGGTACTGTTTTATGTGAATGTGAAGATTGTGTTCGCATTGCATGTAGATTAATAGATGAAATTATGGAGAACTAAGTATGGCATTAGTTACATTGGATTTTGAATCAGAATTTATGGGAAGTAATCAAAATGTGAATATCATTCTTCCTGATAAACCTAGAAATAAAAGTTGTGTTTCTTTTTATGGGAACCATGAAAAATATAAAGTTTTATGGCTATTACATGGAACTTTTGGTGGTTATTCTGATTGGATTAGAAAAAGTAACATAGAAACCTACGCTTGCGAAAGAAATCTTGTCGTTGTTATGCCAGGAATTGGTAATGCAGATTATGAAGATTGGCCTACATTTACATTAGGTTTAAATGCTGAAAAATACATTACAGAGGAATTGATGCCACTTGTTCATAATTGGTTTCCTTGTTCTAGTAAAAGAGAAGATAATTTCATTGCTGGATTATCGATGGGTGGAAAAGGTACATTCCATTTAGCTTTAAAATATCCTCAGCTCTTTTCTAAAGCAGCTGTTTTATCGTATTTACCATCAGATATTGATAAAGAAAAACAGAAATTAGAAAATTTATATAATAAATCTTTAGATGAAGTAATTTCTTGTGAAGATATCATGCATTCTCAACAAAGGTTATATAATTGCATGCATAATATGGGTTCTGTGGATGCTTATTTAGATTCTTATTACAATTTGAGAAGAAAGCTAAAAGAAGCAGATCAAAAAGAATTACCAAAATTCTTATTTGCGTGTGGAACAGATGATGTCATTTTTAAAGATGAAATTAAACCATTTCAATCTTTCTTGAAAGAAATTGGAATGAATGTCAAATGGACATTAGGTCCTGGAAATCATGAATGGAGAGTTTGGGAAAGAGATATTCAAATTGCATTAGATTTCTTTGATGAAGGTTTAAAAGATGTTAAAGGGAATGCATTTTGATTCATATGATATAGTTTCCAAAATAGATATAGGGAGGTCTATTTTATGATTGATTTTTTACAAAATAACACGGTATTAACAATATTTTTAATTGGTGCTTTAGGATACTTACTTGGTAGTATTAAAGTGAAAGGAATTTCTTTAGGAACAGCTGGTATCTTGATCGTAGCATTGATTTTTGGACATTTTGGTGTAATTACACCAACGTTTGTTCAAAATTTAGGATTAATCTGCTTTGTGACTTCTGTAGGATTTATCGCTGGTCCTAAATTCTTTGAGAATTTTAAAGGAAATGCCATAGGCTATGTAGTTGTTGGAATCGTAATCATTGTTACAGGTATTTTAAGTTGTATCGCTGTTGTGAAATTGAGTGGAATCGGTTTGGATCTAGGATTAGGATTAATGTCTGGTGCTTTGACAAGTACCCCAGGTCTAGCAGCTGGTATTGAAGTAACTGGTTCAAATTCGGTATTGGTAGGGTATGGCATTGCGTATCCTTTTGGCGTTGTGAGTGTTGTATTATTTGTGCAATTAATTCCATTATTATTGAAAGTGAATTTGAATGAAGAAAGAATTAAATATTTAGCAGCAAACCACAATGAAAAGAAATTATTGAAACTTAATTTATTCAACTGTGATCCAAAAGGTTTCTTTGGTTTTGCTCTAGCAATCATTGTAGGTGTTTTGATTGGTAAAATTAATATACCACTTCCTGGTGCATCTTCATTCTCATTAGGAATCTCTGGTGGCCCACTTCTAGCAGGATTGTTATTTGGACATTTTGGTAGAATTGGAAAATTAAACATTGGTGTTGAAAATGATGTTCTTGTGACAATGAGAGAATTTGGGTTGGCATTATTCTTAATAGGTGCTGGAACAAATGCGGGATCTGGTTTTTTAGAAGTTTTGAAAGAAGAAGGACTAATCCTATTTGTATATGGAGCAATCATTGCTTTAGTTCCAATGATTATTGGTTATCTTGTTGCTTCTAGAATCTTTAAGTTTAGTTTATTTAATTCATTAGGCGCGGTTTGTGGAGGAATGACATCAACACCAGCACTTGGTATATTGATTGAAGTTGCACAAACGGATGATGTTGCTTCTGCTTATGCTGCAACTTATCCTGTCGCTCTAGCAATCGTTGTGTTATTAACACAATTAGTAGGAGAATATCTAATATAATTGCCTCTTTTTGAGGCTTTTTTCTTTTATTAGAAAAAGTGATGAATATCTTTCAAAATTCAAATTGTTCAATTTTTATATTTCAATAAGATATTAACAGGAGGGTATCTTATGAAATATACAAAACTTGGTAATACAAATATTGAAGTATCTCAAATCTGTGTAGGTGGCATGTCTTATGGAAAAGCATCTGAAGCTTTTCATCAATGGACATTACCTTATGAAGATACAAAGAACATGATTGATTATGCATATGGTTTAGGTGTTAATTTTATTGATACAGCGAATACTTATTCTTTTGGTACAAGTGAAGAATATATTGGAAAGGCAATTAAAGAATTAAAGATTCCTAGAGATAAGGTTGTATTAGCTTCTAAGGTTTATTTTAATGAAGGACATTTAAAAAAAGAAGCAATTCTAAGAGAAATTGATGGAACATTAGAAAGATTACAAACAGATTATTTAGATCTTTATCAGATTCATCGCTTTGATTATGATACACCAATTGAAGAAACAATGGAGACATTGGACTCACTTGTAAAGTCTGGAAAAGTACGTGCAATTGGCGCTAGTGCGATGTATGGTTATCAATTCCATAATATGCAAATCGTTGCGGAAAAGAATCATTGGACACAATTCTCTACGATGCAAAATCATTACAATCTTTTGTATCGTGAAGATGAAAGAGAATTGATTCCTGTTTGTAAACAATATGGTGTATCTTTGATTCCTTATTCACCACTTGCAGGAGGTCATTTGTCACACCTTGGTTGGACAAGTGATTCTAAAAGAAGTCAAACAGATAAAGTGATTCGTAATAAATATGATGCGTATAAAGATAATGATTTAGAAATCATTGAAAGAGTTAATGAACTTGCTGAAAAGTATGCAGTATCTATGACGGAAGTTGCACTTGCATGGTTATTAAAGAAAGGTGTTTCTTCGCCAATTGTAGGCGCTACAAAAGCCCCTCATTTTTTTCAAGCCGTAAAAGCTGTTGATTTAGAATTGCGAGAGGAAGATATCAAGTATCTAGAAGAAAAATATATTCCACATTCTATCGTTGGAGCTTTATCAAATGAGGTGAAATAAAATGTCAAAAGTATTGGTTGTGTATTATTCGTATTCCAATGGGAATACAGAAAAAATTGCTTTGAAATTAGCACATGCTTTGAATGGTGATATTTGTGCAATCATTCCTCAAGAAGCATATAGTGAAGATTATGAAGAAACTGTTACGATAGGCAAAAAAGAAGTTGATAATCATATGCTTCGACCAATTCAAAAGATGGCAAAGGATATCAATGATTATGATGTGATCGCTATTGGAACACCTACATGGTGGTATACAATGGCACCATGTGTAAAAACATTCTTAACAGAAAATGATTTTTCAAATAAAAAAGTCATTCCATTTATGACAAATGCTGGTTGGCCAGGAACTGTTATCAAAGATATGAAAGATTGTTTGAAAGGTGCAGAAATCATATTTCCAAAAGAAATTCTATTTGATTCCAATGGTGGTTCAAAGATGATTACATCAAGTGAAGAAATCAATCAATGGATCAATTCTATGCAATTTGAAAGATAAGAGATTATTCTTATCTTTTTTGAAATTTGCGTGTAAGAAAGCTTAATGTTATAATTTTTTTCATATTTAAAGAGAGGTAAATATTTTGCAAGATTCTTCGATACCGCTTGATGATCAAGCAACATTTAGAAATGAGGCAATTGTATTATGACATCTTATATCATAGCGATTGTTATTTGTATTCTTTTTTCTGGCTTATTTTCTGCAACAGAAACAGCTTACTCTAGTTCTTCAAAGATTCGTCTTAAGAACATGGTAAATGATGGTAATAAAAAAGCTACCAGTGCACTTGTGATCTTAGAAGACTTTGATAAGTTTTTGACATCAATTTTAATTGGAAATAATATTGTGAATATCGCAGCTGCGACAATCAGTACATTGTTATTTTCTCAATTATTGAAAGGTGGAGAAGGTCCAACCGTTTCAACAATTGTAATTACTGTCATTACATTGATGTTTGGAGAAATTGCACCAAAGTCTTTAGCGAAACAAGCTCCAGAAAAATTTGCTTGTGCGACAGTTGAATTAGTAAATTTCTTTGAGTTTATTTTCACACCATTAACAGTTGTTTTAAAAGGGTGGACATGGTTAGTGAATCATGTTGTTCGTGTTGAAGAAGATGAAAATGATATTTCTGATGAATTGATTACAATGGTCGATGAAGCAGAAAAAGACGGTGATCTAGAAGAACATGAAAGTGATTTGATTTCTGCTGCTATTGAATTTAATGATTTAGATGTGAAAGATGTATTGACACCACGTGTAGATATTGTTGCGGTCAATATCACATCAACGCATGAACAGATTGAGAAAGCATTCCGTTTTAATTCATTTTCACGTTTACCAGTTTATGAAAATTCAGTTGATAATATTGTTGGTGTCATTCATGAAAAAGATTTTTATGAATTAATGTATCACAACAATAAAGGACCAATTAGAAGAATTATTAAACCTGTTATCTATACTTCACCAAATACACAAATTTCTACTTGTATGAAACAATTACAGGCAGCTAAATTACATATGGCTGTTGTATTAGATGAATATGGTGGTACAGAAGGTATTATTACATTAGAAGATATCATTGAAGAATTGGTAGGCGAAATTTGGGATGAACATGATATTGTTGAAGATTTTTATACAAAGATCGATGATAATACATGGATGGTCAAGGGAGACGCTGAAATCGATGATTTGATTGATCGTTTTGATGTAGAAGAAGAGGATGAAGAGTTTGACTTTATTACAGTATCTGGATGGGCAATCTCTGAATTACATCACATTCCAAAAGTGAACGAAGAATTCACATATAAGAACTTACATGTAGTGATTACAAAAGCTGATCAAAGAAAAGTTCTTGAAGTGAAAGTTGAAATAAATAAAGAAACGGAGGATGAGGAAAACGAGTAGTTCGTTTTCCTTTTTGAGGATTATGCAACAATACTTTGTAGATACACCATTACAAGTTGGAGATGATTATGTTTTTACTTCTGCACAAGCACATCACGCAAAAACAGTGGTACGTCTAGATCATGAAACGGTCAGACTTGTATATGAAGGTCATGCTTATTTTGCTGAAGCGATGATGAAAGACAAACAATTTATTGCGCATGTATATGAAGAAGATGCAGGCATTCATGAAATGCAATGTGATATTACATTAGCTTTAGCTTTGATTCGTAAAGAAAAGTTTGAACTTGTATTACAAAAGGCAACAGAATTAGGTGTAAAAAGAATTGTTCCATTTGAATCAAGTCGATGTGTCGTTCATGCTAAAAAAGAAAAAGCAGATAAACAATTAGTAAGATGGAATATGATCTTACAAGAAGCAAGTGAACAATGTAAAAGAAATGTTATTCCTGAAATCACAAATATTATTCCATTTAAAGACTTGAAAGAATATTTATCAGAAGGAAACTATGCGTGCTATGAAAAAGCATATGGACAATCTGCTTTCTTATCACAATGTGCAGAGCATAAAAAGTCCATTACAATTGTAATTGGTTGTGAAGGTGGTTTTTCACTTCAAGAAGTTCAAGATATGGAAAAAATGGGGTTTGATTCTATTACATTAGGTAGCAGAATTTTACGTGCTGAAACTGCAGCGATGTATGCTTGTAGTGTTTTAAGTGAAATGTATGAGGTTCGAAAATGAAATTTGCGATTGTTAATTTAGGATGCAAAGTAAATGCATATGAAGCAGAAGCAGTTAGTGAAATATTAGTTGATCAAGGACATAAACGTGTAGATTTTCATGATGATCCAGACGCAACAATTATTTTTACTTGTGCAGTGACAAATACTGCTGCTAGTAAATCTCGTAAGATATTACATCAGGCAAAACGTATTAAACCAGATGAAATTACTGCGATGGTTGGATGTTATGTTCAAGTAGATGATGGTCAATTAGAAGATGCTGATATTTTAGTTGGTACAGCAAATAAAAAGAAATTACCTTATTATTTAGATGCATTTGTTAAGACAAAACAAAAGATTAGAGATATTGTTACATTAGATGGAACATCATTTGATAATTTAAAATCATCAGTTTTAGATTCTAAGGCAAGATGTGATTTAAAGATACAAGATGGTTGTAATCAATTTTGTTCGTATTGTGTAATTCCATATGCACGCGGTAGAGAAAGAAGTATGGAACCTTCTTCTGTAATTCTAGAAGCAAAAAGATTATCTGAAAAATATCATGAAATTGTATTAACAGGAATTCATACAGGAAGATATGGAAAAGAATATGACACAACTTTAGCACAATTATTAGAACAGTTATTAAAAGAAACAAAAGATGTTCGTTATCGTATATCTTCCATTGAAATTACAGAAGTCAGTGAAGATTTGATTCGTGTTATGAAAGAAAATGATCGTATGGCAAAGTTTTTGCATATTCCTTTACAGTCAGGCTGTGATTCTGTTTTAAAACGTATGAGAAGACCATACGATACAAAGTATTATTATGATAAAATAGAATGGATTCGAAAGGAAATTCCTGGTATTTCAATCTCAACTGATCTTATTACAGGTTTTCCTCAAGAAACCGATGAAGAATTTGAACAGACGTATGCTTTTCTAAAGAAATGTGCATTCTCATTTATTCATGTTTTCCCATATTCTCTAAGGGAAGGAACACCTGCTGCAAGCATGCCTTGTCAAGTAGATCCAAAAATCAAAAAAGAACGTGCAAAGCGATGCATTGCGTTAAGTGAAGAATTGTATGATGCTTATCAAATGACTAAAGTTGGTCAAGAAGCAGATATGATTGCGGAATGGGTCAAAGATGATTACACAACAGGACATACATCTGAATATATTCCAATTCGTGTGAATGAAAAATTAATACATGGTGAAAAGTATCATGTGATTTTAGAAAAATTCGAGAATCATCAAATGTATGCTAGAAAGGTACGTGATTAAATTGAAGTTAACAGAATTGTTTGAAAATGTTCCGGATATTGAAATCAAAAGTTTAATGGCAGATAGCCGTAAAAAAAGACCAGATTCTATTTTCTTTTGTGTAAAAGGAATGATGTTTGATGGACATAAGTTTGTTGATCAAGCAATTGGAAATGGTGCAAAGGTCATTGTTTATTCAGATCCAATTGATACAAGTAGAGATGATATTACTTATATTCGTGTAAAAGATGTTGTGCATGCGTTTAATAAAGTAGCGGATGCATTTTACGGATATCCTAGTCATAAACTAACGATGTTTGGTGTTACAGGTACAAATGGTAAATCTTCCATTTCTTGTATGATTCGTGATGTATTAAATGAATATGAACCAACTGGATATATTGGTACGATTTCCATTCAATATGGGTCGGTGAAATTACCACCACTATTAACAACACCAGATATTGATGATCTACATGGTATCTTAAAAGATATGTTAGATGCAGGTGTAAAAGCTTGTGCGTTAGAGGTAAGCTCCATTGGTATTGAACAAGGAAGAGTTGATACGATTGATTTTGATGTTGCCATCTATACAAACTTAACACATGATCATTTAGATTATCATGGTACGATGACGAATTATTTTCATGCAAAAAAGAAATTATTTGATCGTTTAAAAGAAGATGCAATCGCTATTACAAATATTGATGATGAATATGGTATGGAAATCGTTAAAGATACGAATGCGAAAGTCGTAACGTATGGAATTGATCACGCTGCAGATTTCCAAGCTAAAAATATTCAACTACTAAAAGATCGTACAAAATTTACTTTGGTTGTTGGAAACATGGAATATGATGTGGAAACAAATCTCGTTGCGAAATTTAATGTATATAATTTATTAGCTGTGATTGCCGCATTAAATATGAAAGGATTGGATATTGAATCTATGCTTCCGTATTTAAATTCCTTATCTCAAATTGAAGGACGTATGCAAAGAATTTCTGATGGTCAACCATTTAACATCGTTGTTGATTTTGCACATACTCCAGATGGAATTGAGAAAGTATGTCAATATGCTTCCGCAATTACACCAAAGGGAAAACGAATCATTGCGATTACTGGATCTGCAGGAAAAAGAGATGTAATCAAACGCCCTGTTTTTGGTAAGATTTTAGATAAATATTGTGACATGATCATTTTGACTGAAGATGATCCTAGAGATGAAAATCCAGCAGACATTGCCAATGAAATTGCTTCTGGTATTGAAAAAACAAATTATGTCATGATATTAGATCGTTATGCTGCAATTCGTGAAGCAATTGATTTAGCGGATGTTAATGATACAATTATCATACTAGGAAAAGGCGATGAAAAATTTATTTATCGTGAATTTGGTAGAGAACCTTATAAAGGGGATGATGTTCTCGTTCATGAAATATTAAAGAAACATTACTTTTCAAAAGGAGAATAATATGAAAGAAAGCAAATATATTGATCACACATTATTAAAACCAGAATCAACAAAACAACAAGTTCAAAAAATCATTGATGAAGCAAAGCAATTTGACTTCGCTACTGTTATGGTAAATCCTTGTTGGATTCCATTTGTAAAACCACAATTAGAAGGAACAGATGTCAAAGCTGCTTGTGTCATTGGTTTCCCATTAGGTGCGAATACAAAAGCTGTCAAAGTATTTGAAACACAAGATGCATTGAATAATGGTGCAGATGAAATTGACATGGTATTAAATATTGGCATGTTAAAAGATGGAGATGATGCTTATGTTATTGATGAAATCAAAGCTGTTAAAGAAGCTTGTGGTGAACATTGTTTAAAAGTTATCATTGAAACATGTTTATTAACAGATGAAGAAAAAGTACGTGCATGTAAAGATGTTGTTGAAGCAGGGGCAAATTTTGTGAAGACTTCAACTGGTTTCTCTACAGGTGGTGCAACGGTTGCAGATGTAACGCTCATGAAAGAAGCTGTATCTGGTAGTACAGTAAAAGTAAAAGCTTCAGGTGGCGTTAGAAGTAGAGAAGATTTTGATGCAATGATAGCCGCAGGTGCTGAAAGAATCGGTACATCTTCCGGAACAAAGCTATTATAAGAAAATAAGGCATACAGAATTCTGTGTGTCTTTCATATTTTGAAAGGGGAAGATTATGAAAAAATTAGATATGACCCATGGAAGTTTATGGGACAAAGTACTATTTCTTGCGATGCCACTTGCATTAAGTGGTATCTTACAACAATTGTTTAATGCAGCAGATGTTGCGGTCGTAGGACAATTTGTTGGGAAAGAAGCAATGGCTGCAGTAGGGGCAAATTCTCCAGTTGTGAATATTATGATTACTTTATTTACAGGTATTTCTTTAGGTGGAAATGTTGTAATCTCAAGATATACTGGAAAACAAGATAAAGAAAATGCAGAGAAAGCAGCACATACCGCAATTCTTGTGGCAATTATTTCTGGATTCATCATTTTAGTGTTTGGTGAAATCGTTGCACGGTGGATACTAGAATTGATGTCTGTTCCAAGTGATTGTTTAGATATGGCAGTTTTATATTTAAGAGTTTATTTGATTGGAATGCCTGTTATTCTTTTGTATAACTTTGAAGCTGCAATCTTTCAATCACAAGGAGATACGAAAACACCACTTTTTTGTTTGATCATTTCTGGAATCATTAATGTTATTTTGAATTTATTTTTTGTTTTAATTGTTCATATGACAGTTAATGGAGTTGCATGTGCAACGGTTATTTCTAACTGTGTTTCTTCTTTCTTGTTATTTATTTTATTGTTGAAAGGAAAAACACCTTTAAAAATAGAAAAGAAAAAATTGAAGATTCATCCTAATCTGCTTAAAGAAATGTTAAAGATTGGAGTTCCAGCAGGAATTCAAGGGATGGTATTCTCTATTTCAAATATTATTATTCAATCTTCTATTAATTCATTAGGTACAGATGTTGTTGCGGGAAGTAGTGCTGCAAGTAATCTAGAAATTATTGGTTATTATGTTGTAAATAGTTTCTCACAAGCTTGTACAACGATCATTGGACAAAACTTTGGTGCGAATCAACCAAAACGTTGTCATAAAACATTGGCGATTAGTTTAGGGGAAAGTTGGATCGTTGGTGGAACGGTATCCTTTTTGATCATTTTGTTTGGGAAACCATTATTATCCATCTTTAATTCTGATCCTGAAGTTATAGCGTATGGATATGAAAGATTATTTTGGATCTTATCGTTTGAAGTTATCAATGGAACAATTGACATTATCTCTGGTGCAATGAGAGGATATGGAGAATCGTTAACGCCAGCAATCATTGCTTTAGTTGGTATTTGTGGTGTAAGAATTACGTATATCTTTACGTATTTCAATTCTCATCGTTCTTTTAAGGTGTTGATGTTGGCTTATCCAATTAGTTGGTTTGTTACGGTGACAGTCATTGGAATTACGTATTTCATTATGCGAAAAAATGGTTTAGGTTATCGTCAAGAAAGTACATTACAAGACTTCAAGAAGTAATTAATTATTCAAAAAGTATTAAATTATGTGAATAATGCATAATTTGGTGCTTTTTTTGTTATCTTTTGGTTAGAAATATAAATAGTTTGTTGTATGAAATTTCCGATTATTTTACAATTATATTGCTTATATTTTACATGAGGGAGTGTATGAAAGGAAAAATACTACTATTACAATTACAGATT
>CAVLCI010000052.1:0-13744 GCA_963661415.1 Bifidobacteriaceae bacterium
CACCTACGCTAACGCTTAGAGGTGGGAGTTTCCTGCACAAATTTTAGATGAATCAATTAACAATTGTAAAAATCACAGAAAATGCTTCAGCAGTTATCATATTAGATCAAACAAGACTACCAAATCATGAGGAATATTTAACTTTAACAACAAAAGAAGAAATGTGGAAAGCCATCAAACTACTACAAGTACGTGGGGCTCCAGCAATCGGTGTATTTGCGGCATACGCAATGGCAGTATTAGCACAATCCTTACCAGAAGATCAATCATTCCAGCAAGAATTTGATGCAATTGCGGATTATCTCAATACAAGTAGACCAACTGCTGTCAATTTATCTTGGGCTTTAAATCGCATGAAGATCTATGTTTCAAACCATAAAACAAATATTCCTGCATTAAAGAAAGAGCTCATTTCAGAAGCAAAAAGAATTGATCAAGAGAATGTAGAAATGAGTCAAATGATTGGAGAATATGGTGTCACACTTATACATGATGGAGATGGTATACTAACACATTGTAATGCAGGTTATTTAGCTTGTTTAGGTTATGGTACCGCAACAGCTCCAATGTATTTGGCCCATGAAAAAGGGATGGATATTCATGTTTATTCTGATGAAACAAGACCTTTGTTACAAGGGGCAAGATTAACAAGCTACGAATTATTTAAAGCAGGTATCGATGTTACCTCTATTTGTGATAATATGGCAAGTATTGTCATGAAAGAAGGTAAGATTCAATGTGTAATGGTTGGTTGTGATCGTATTGCCGCAAATGGTGACTTTGCAAATAAGATTGGAACAAGTGGTGTTGCCATTCTTGCGAAACATTACAACATTCCTTTTTATACATTAGGTCCTTCTTCAACCATCGATTTCAATACAAAATGTGGGGATGACATCCATATTGAATTAAGAGATGAAGAAGAAATCGGTTCTATGTGGTATCAAGAACCAATGATTCTTAAAGATATCAAAAAATACAATCCATCATTTGATGTAACAGACCATTCCTTATTAACTGCTATTGTCACAGAAAAAGGAATCGTTTATCCACCATTTGATGTAAATCTAAAGAAATTATTTCAGGAGTAACCATGATTGAAAACCCATTTATTCGAACAGAATTAGTACTAGGAAAAGAAGGACTTGAAAAACTATCAAAAAAACGAGTTGCCGTATTTGGTATTGGTGGTGTTGGTGGATATGTAGTAGAAGCACTAGCAAGATGTGGTATTGGAGAAATCGATATCATTGACAATGATACCGTTGCCTTAACAAACATTAACCGACAAATCGTTGCAACACATTCTACGATTGGTCAATATAAAGTAGATGTTGCTGAGAAAAGAATCAAGGATATTTCTCCTAATACAATCGTTCATAAATATACAACATTCTATCTCCCAGAAAAAAGAGAAGAATTTGATTTTAAACAATATGATTATGTAGTGGATGCAATTGATACTGTCACTGCAAAGATTGATATGATCTGTTACGCAAAAAGTGTAAAAACACCTATCATTTCTTGCATGGGATGTGGAAATCGTTTAGATCCTACACAACTTGAAATCACAGATATCTATAAAACAAAAAACGATCCTTTAGCGAAAGTCATGCGACATGAATTAAAGAAACGTCACATCAACAAACTAAAAGTCGTTTGTTCAAAAGAATTACCAGTAAAGACACATTATACAGAAGAAGGTTCCTCAAAACGTTCCGTTCCTGGTTCCACTGCTTTTGTACCAAGCGTTGCTGGATTATACGCTGCAAGTTATATCATTCGTGAACTCATCAAATAAGAGCGTCGCTCTTATTTTTTATTTTCAAAGAATACACAACCATAAATAACGCAATCACCGTTAAAACCATCACAAGAAGAATAGAAGAATGATAAGATCCACTCAAATCATATAAAAATCCAACAAATGTTGTAAACAATGCATTGGAAACTGTTCCTAATAAAGATATCTTTGGATAATACAAATTATAACTTTCCTGAAATAATTTTTGTGATAACAAAACTGGTCCAACTGCCGACATTGCATATACCATTCCAACTAATCCTGCCGCAATCAACATCCAAATCGCACTTGAAGAGAAGAAAGCTAATACCCCAAGTCCACTCAATGTTAATATTCCATACACCAACAATGATTTTTCAATACCCAACTTATCGGATGCAACACCTAACACCAATTTACCTGTTGTATTCATAACCATTGAAACAGAAACCATCAAAGCACCCGTTGATGCACTCACTGTCATAGAAGGAAAATGTTGCGGCAAAGCTGTACCACTCGCTATCATAAATGAATAAATTGCCACAACTAGGAATGTTGTACAAGCAACTGTCTTTGTAGATACAGCTTGTTGTACATTTGTATCATTACAATCTTTGATTTTATTATTTAATGCAATTGGTAAAACAATACAAGGCAAATAACATAAGAAAGCTAATACTGCCTCTATCACATAGGTGATTCTCCAACCAACAATCGCAATGATGGATGATAATAGTGGAGAAAGAATTGCACCTGCTAAACCTGAAAAACCTAAAGCGATACTTGTTGCTAGACCAACTCCATTATCAAAATGATTGTTGATCAATATTGTCACTAATACGATTCCTACAATTCCAGTCGATAATCCTCTGATTGCGTTTAACAAATATAAAAGAAACACAGAATTACAAACCGATAATAGTCCTGTACATATCGCATACACACTCGAAAATATCAAAACCATTCTTTTAAAGTTTCTTTCTCGAATCAATTTAACTGTCAACAATCCACCAAACGCATATGCAATATTTGATATTGTCAATGTCATACTAACAGCACCTTTTCCTACACCTAATTCACTTGAAATCGGAGTAAAGAAAACACCAGAAGTATTCGTTAACAAACCAACAGAGGAAGCAATCATCAAACAACACACAACAAGTGCCAATATTTGTTTTTTTGTAAACATAAAAAATCTCCTAAAAGAACTATAGCATATTGTTGTAAGTGCTTTCAAAGAAAAGTTATGAAAAACCTCCTAGATTTCTCTAAGAGGTCATTTGTTTTATTCGCTTGTGATATCTGCTCCAAAATATTTTGTAGAGATTTCTGATAATTTTCCTTCACTTCTTAATTCATCAATTGCCTTATTGATTGCTTCACGAAGTGTATCATTATCTTCACCCTTCATTAATGGGAAAGCATAGTTTGTTGTTTCTTCATCAGTAACAGCTACTTTCAACTTATCAGAATTACTTGTTGTATTGAAATAATCCTGTACAGAAGTATTCGCATTGATCGTAGCGTCAACTGTTCCGTTTAATACAAGATCCATTGTTTCACCTAATGTATCTACATTTGTTACTGTAGCTCCATTATCTTCACCCATTGCAGCATATGTGGAACCTGTTGAATTCGCTGTTGTTTTACCTTTCAAATCAGAGAATGATTGAATATCTGTTGTATCTGTTTTTGTAACAATAACAGCGTGATCATAAGCATAAGCTTCTGTAAAGTCATAAGATAAACTTCTTTCATCTGTAACATCTACACCATTTGCCATCATATCAAATGTACCTTGTGCAACGCCTGTTAAACCACCATCAAAGTTAACTTCTTTAAATTCAGGTTCAACACCTAACTTTTCTGCTACTGCAGTTGCGACTTCAACATCAAATCCAACAAGTTCATCAGTTGTTTCATCATGATATGTAAATGGAGACCAAACACCTTCTGTGGCAATTGTAATCTTCCCTGCTTCTTGAATACGTGCTAAGTGATCACCTTCACTAGAAGTAGATGCAGATGTGGATGTAGTTGTTGTAGATGAACAACCAACTAACGTCGCTGATAAAATTGTAGTCAATAAAACATTTAAACCTTTTTTCATAATCTTTTCCTCCTTGTTTTATTCCCTGTTTTCTCCATGTGTACTTTCTACACGAAGAAATTCTCTTGTTCTTTCTTGCTTTGGATGTTCAAAGAATTCTTTTGAAGATCCTTCTTCTATGATCTTTCCACCATCCATAAAAATAACATGGTTTGATACATCTTTCGCAAATGACATTTCATGCGTCACAACAATCATCGTCATACCTTCTTTGGCTAGATCTCTCATAACATTTAAGACTTCCCCAATTAATTCTGGATCCAATGCACTTGTAGGCTCATCAAAATAAATGATTTCTGGTTGAAATGCCAATGCACGTGCAATGGCAACTCTTTGTTGTTGACCACCTGATAATTGAATTGGATAACGATCTGCGCGATCTGCCATGCCTACTTTTTCTAACATTTCTAACGCAATCTTTTCAGCATCTTTTTTATTCATTTTGCGTGCACTTGTTAGACCTAGCGTTACATTTTGTAAAACTGTCTTATTTGAAAATAAGTTATAGTTTTGAAATACAAAACCAGTCTTTTGACGAATGTCACGAATATCTTTGGCATTCATATTAGACAAATCATACGATTTCCCATCAAATACCATTTGGCCTTGATCTGCTTTTTCTAGGAAGTTGATGCATCGTAATAATGTTGTTTTACCTGATCCACTTGGTCCAAGCACTGCAACAACATCACCTTGGTTAACAACCAAATCTACGCCTTTTAAGATTGAATGATTTCCAAATGATTTATGAATATCTTTAATTTCTAAAACAGACATATCACTTTGTACCTCCATAACTTGCTAACTTCTTTTCTCCAAGTTTTTGTAGCCATGAAATCACTGTACAGAAAATCAAATACACAACTGCGACTTCAATATATAAAGGCAAATACACGTACGTTCTACCAATGATCTGTCGTGTTCTCATAAACATTTCTACAACTGTAATATTCGATGCAAGAGATGTATCTTTCACCATAGAAATCAAAGAATTTCCAAGCGAAGGAAACGCTGTACGAAATGCTTGCGGTAATACAACATGCCACATAATCTGCATATAATTCATACCAACACAATATCCTGCTTCCATTTGCCCTTTGGGTACACTTTCTAATGCTCCACGTATCGTTTCTGCACAATACGCACCTTCATTTAACGCAAATACAACAACTGCAGTCACAAACGCTGTCGTTTCAATTCCAAACGCTTTTAATCCATAGAAGCCAACCATCAACTGTACAAGTAAAGGTGTTCCTCTGATGATCCATATATAAAATCTTGAGATTTCTTTCAAGACTGGAATTTTCGCATATTGAATCAGTGCAACAATGACCGCAATTAAGATCGCTAACGCAAAAGAAATCAAGGTTAATGGAATTGTCACCAATAAACCAGGAATCAATATTTTTGTAAAAGATTCACTCAAAATCTGTAGTACTCTTTGATCCATACACTTCTTTCTCCTCAAGTTTCTTTTTATTTTACGCAACTAACAAATTACTTTCCACTATTATGCTCAAACAAAAATCATCTATTTCTAGATGATCATTGTAAGATTGTAGACAATACTTTATTCACAAGTTTTCCATCTACTTGTCCTTTATAGTTTGCCATGATTTCTTTCATGATAGGACCTTGTGCTTTCTTTGTTGGCTCTAATCCTTTTTCACTTAAAATCTTTTGAATCACTTCTGTAATTTCTTCTTCTGATAATTGTTTTGGTAAATAAGATTCTAAGATTTCAATCTTCTTTTTTGTTTCTTCAATCAAATCTGCACGATCACTTGGTGTTTGTTCCAATGCATCACGTGTTTGTTTTAATTCTCTTTGTACGTATGTTAATTCATCCGCCTTTGATAATTCAACACCTTTTTCTTTTTCACCTAACGCAATTCCAGAAATCACCATACCTAAAACAGCTTTTTTTACTGTGTCATGTTCTTTCATTGCTTGCATGTTATCTTTTCTTAGTTGTTTTAATAGTTCACCCATGTGCATTCACCTCTACATTTCATCTTGAATTTGTCTTTGGAATTCTTTACTTAAAGCTAATAAATCGTTATACCATGCTTCAAAGTATGGTTTTACATCATCATCTTGAATTCTCTTTACATTCTTATCTGTAATTTCTTTTTCTCTATCAGAATTTAAGATTGGTAATCGATTTTGAATCTTATAATCAATTACATCTCTGACTGTTTGAAATCTTTCTTCAAATAATTTGGCAATTTGTGCATCAATTTCATCAATTTTCTTTCTGTCATTGTCTAATCTTGTCATTTTGAAACCTTCTTTCAGAAAATATTTCTATTCTTCAATTAAAGATTATATACTCTTTCTAATTTTTTTGGGTTTTATGTTACTATTTTTAGCATAACAAGGGAGATATTTATGGGAAAGAATTTTATATTTATATCACCTACGTTTCCAAAAACATATTATCAATTTCCTGAAGCATGGAAGCGAATTGGTGGAACTTCACTTTGTATTGGAGAAGATCCTTACGAATCTTTAAGTGAACATATGAAAAATGCATGTGATGAATATTATCGTGTTGATAGTATGCAGAACTATGACGAAATGTATCGTGCAGTTGCTTGGTTTGCTCATAAGCACGGAAAAATCGACTGGTTAGAAAGTAATAATGAATTCTGGTTGGAACAAGATGCTAGACTTAGAACAGATTTTAATATCACAACTGGTGATAAAGAAGATTCTGTCATGCGTTATAAAACAAAATCCAACATGAAAGCTTATTATGAAAAAGCAGGCGTTCCAGTAGCACGTTATCATTTGGTATCCACATATGCAGAAGGCAAAAAGTTTGTGGATGAAGTTGGCTACCCAGTGATTGTAAAACCTGATGATGGTGTTGGTGCGAATACAACTTGGAAAATCAAAAACGAGAAACAATTAAAAGATTTCTATAAACAAAATCTACAAACACAATATATCATGGAAGAATTTGTTCCTGGTTCTATTGTTTCATTTGATGGAATCGTAGATCAAGACAATAACATCATCTTCCAAACTTCACACATATTCCCAGAACCAATCATGGATATCGTTAATGATGCGGATGAATGCTGGTATTACAGCGAAAGAGAGATTCCAAAAGATCTTGTAGAAATGGGAACTGCTGTCATCAAAGCATTTGATATCAGAGGACGTTTTTTCCATACAGAATATTTTAGACTCTATGAAGATAAAGAAGGATTGGGTAAAAAAGGAGATCTTGTAGGACTAGAAGTAAACATGAGACCTCCAGGAGGCTATTCACCAGATATGATGAATTTCGCCAATGATATCAATGTATATCTCATTTACGCAAATATGGCTATGTACAATGAAGGATTATATTCTTCAGATCGTCCATACCATTGTGTATATGTTGGTAGACGTGATAAATATGCTGGAATCTATACAAATGGTTCTACTTCTATCTTCTCTAAATATGGACAGTCTATTGTTATGCATGAAAGAATGCCAGATTTGTTATCTTCCGCAATGGGAAATGAATTCTATATTGCAAGATTCAAAACAAAGAAAGAAGTCAAAGAATTTGTAAACTTTGTCTATAAGAAAGAAAAGGTCAAGAAATGAAAACAGAATATTTCAAAGAATACTCAAACAATCTAGGAAGAGATATGGAATTTAAGGTCTATGGTCATGCTGGAAGACCATTCCTTGTATTTCCAAGTCAAGATGGACGCTTCTATGATTATGAAAACAATGGCATGATCGAAGCTGCCAAAGATTATATTGAAAGCGGAAGAATTCAAATGTTCTGTTGTGATTCCAACGATGTTAATTCTTGGTCATCTACTTCTTGGGATAATCGATGGAGAATTGAACAACAAGAAGCATATATGCGTTATATCACAGATGAACTCGTTCCAAGAATTTTCGATATCAACGCAAGTGCCAATGGTGGAAACTACGCAAATGGTATTATGACAACAGGTTGTTCTATGGGTGGAACACACGCATTGAATTCATTATTGAAAAGACCAGATATCTTTGCGGGATGTATTGCGTTAAGTGGTGCTTACAACGCTAGATTATTCTTCCCTGATTATTTTGATGATCTCGTTTATCAAAATTCACCAGTCGATTATCTAGATGGCATGCATTATGATGATCCAAAAGTTGAAATGTATCGTCATAAAGATATTATCGTTTGTTGTGGTAGAGGTGCTTGGGAAGTACCTATGCAAGAAGATGCTGGAAGAATGAAAGAATTATTTGAATATAAAAACATTCCAGCCTGGGTAGATTTTTGGGGAAATGACGTCGCTCATGACTGGCCATGGTGGCAAAAACAGCTTCCTTACTACCTAAATTTTGTATGTTAAGCAACTTTTTTAAAGAAAATGGAAATTTTTGATTCCATTTTCTTTTACTTTCTGATAAAATAATCAAGCAATGCGGATATGGTGGAATTGGCAGACACGTCAGATTTAGGATCTGATGCCCTCGGCGTACAGGTTCAAGTCCTGCTATCCGCACCATAAAAAAGGATGTTGATTCAGCATCCTTTTTT
Organism: Bifidobacteriaceae bacterium; assembly: GCA_963661415.1. Classification (GTDB taxonomy): domain Bacteria; phylum Bacillota_I; class Bacilli_A; order Erysipelotrichales; family Erysipelotrichaceae; genus Bulleidia. Next base: position 8,437 of record CAVLCI010000052.1, read on the forward strand.
CATTTTCAAATTAAACCAAACTGATTGTTAATGTAACACTACATGTTGTATTGTTTCCTTCTCCATGTCCTCCTGTATAAGTTACTGGAACAGTTGCCACTTGATGATTTCTACTATAAGAAATACCACTTTGATTGATTATCGCACTACCAACAGAATACCATCCTGATACTTTCGAAATTGTGGCACTCGTCACACCTGTAATATTCTTTTTAGAAGTATTGGAACTTTCAAAACGATACGTATAATACAATGTTATTTTTGCCTTATTTCCAGCATAAGTTACTGTTTTTGTTACAGAACCCTTTAGAATTTCTTTTGGTGTAATTTGTGAAACCGGATCAATCACTTCACTTGCGTGTAGTGGAGTTGTTCCACTTGTAAAAAGTGTAAATGCCATAAATGATGATAACGCTACTTTTAAGAATTTATTTTTCATATGAATTCTTCCTCCTAAAAATAGAATATATCTTCATTCTTACAAGACTCTTACAAATGGATTTTTCTCATGAGGAAAGCATAAACCAAAATAAACAACACCTGTGGAATCACTAATATCCAAATGTTTGTATAAATCAATCCATATTTCAATATTCTCATAAAAGATAGACCCTCTGAAGCATAGTTTGAAACTTGTTGGAATTGAATGATCCAAATGATCGGAACGATACAAATATTTAAAATCACAAAACAAATAATCATCTTAAAGATATTGTTTTGTTGATATATTTTTTTCAATGTACCAGAAGTTGCACCTAATTGTTTTAACAAATAGATTCTTTCCTTTTCATTTTCATAAAAATGGATTTGATTACGATACAACTGTACAAGAACAAACAAACTAACCAATAATAAAAATACACTAATATACGTGATTTTAAAGAATGACGAAGAACCTTCTTCTTCAAGTTCAATTCTTCTATTTTCAAATGTAATGGTTGTATTTTGATTTACCATTGACATTAATTTATCTGTAACATCATAAGATATATTTTTATTTCCATATGCAATGACTTGATTATATACGATTGTATCTAACCCCAATAATTTCTCATATAATTTTTCAGAAATAAAGAGAGTTCCTGAAGTTATATTTGTATCAACATTAATAGTGTTTAAATGATGTATGATTTTTTCACATTTCACATGAACAATTGAATTATTTGCTTGAATGGATAAATCATCTCCACTTTTCATAGAAATAGAACTACGATTCACATCTTCTTTTAAATCTTCATCCACCGTTTGAACCGTACCATCACTCATTTCGGATAGATCCATGAAATAACAAATCACGCTTTCTCCATTCAAAAAAGTTGTTTTATCGTCTAAATCTGTAATATCATTCCAAATATTAGAATTTTCTGGAAGCACGACCAATTCAATTGGTAATCCGTCATTTACGTTATTATCTAAATATTTATTTTTTAGATATAAATCAGAATATTCATCATTCTTTTGATTCTCATAATTCAAATAAATCAAATTCGTATCTGTACCAATATAACTTACTTTCGAACAATATTTCACACTTTGAATTCCCTCTGTATTTTTAATTTGTACGATTTGTTCTTTTGTAAGTCCATTCTTTGAACTACTTGTTTCCCATTTATAGGCATATCCTAAATTCTTCTGATTCCATTTATATTCTTGATATGTCGTAGAAATATTATACATACCACAAAATAAGATGATTAACGTGCAAATTGATAATAAAGCATTTAAAATTCTTTGTTTTTGCGTTCTCTTTTTTTCAATTTCTATAAAAGATTTGTTCGTAAAAGGAAGTTCAATATTTCTTTTGATATGTTTGATAGAATACTTTGAAATATCTTTTCCATTTGTAATAATACTTATATTTTTTAATATTGAATATTGAATTGTTTGCGCAACAACCACAACGAACAAAGAAAGAAACAAAGAACAAAGATATGGACGATATGTTAATGTGAATTGCATAGATTCATCAAAGAAACATTCCAAAAACAAACCAATGATTGTAGAAATTCCACAAACAAATAACCAACTCATAAACCATTGTTTAATCATTTCCGTATATAGTTGTTTCTTTAAATTTTTTTGACTCATTCCTAAGCTTAAAAATACACGATTACGATAAATTTGTTTTTGATACGACGATATTTCAATATATATCAACATCAAAAAACAAACTACACTAACTCCAATTAACAATGATCCATTCTCAAAAAAATCATAAAAATCAAATGTATTAGATACATAACTATATGTATTATATACAAGTTCACTTTCATTATTATCATTGATCAATGGTTTTAATTCTTGCATTTGTGTTTCATTTGCATAATCACCAACAAAGAAAAGTGTCCGTTCAATTGGTGTACTATCAAACTTTGAAACAATAGCCCCGCAGATAGAATGATCACAATTCAGCCAATTTGTTGTATAACTTTTTAAAATTCCACTAATCGTATATCTTTGTTTTAAAAGAACACCTTCTTCATTTTGAATCGTTATTTCAATTCCACTTCCAACATCATAAGGAATAGATAATAAATCTAACATACTACTTTCAATCGCAATTTCATTATTGTTTGAAGGATAAGTTCCATCTAAGAATTCTAATTGTTCCATTTGTTTGAAAGCTTCATCAACCGTGCCAATTGTTCCTACAGAAACATTGTTCTCATTTATGATTTCTCCATATACAACCATTTCTCCATATTCATTGATAGACAAATGATTTTCAAGTTGTTCTTCTGCATGTTCTGTTATATCAAAAGCTATTCCATTATGAAATCCATATGTTTTTTTACGATGATAAGCACTTTGTGCGTTTAAACTATCTAATGAAAAAGAAGAAAAAAACAACAAAAATATAGAAATACAAATCCCAACAAATGCTTTTTTATCCCAAAAACTCTTCCGAATGATTTTATTGTTATTCATTGTAATCACCAATTAGTTTTCCATCTTCTATATGTAGAATCACATCTGCACTTCTAGCGATATCTAAATCATGTGTCACAAGAATAATTGTTGGTTTACATAATTCTCTGATTTCTAATAAAAAATTCAAAACAGATTCACTTGTTTTCTTATCTAAATTTCCTGTTGGTTCATCACAAAATAAAAATTTTGGATGATTGATAAATGCTCTACCAATTGCACATCTTTGTTGTTGGCCACCTGATAACTCATCAGGGTATTTATCCTGAATATCTGTTATCTGTAATTTCTCCATGATTTCGTGGCACCAATTTTCATCAACTTCATTTTCAAACAATACAACTGGCAACAAAATATTTTCTTTCACCGTTAATTCAGGTAATAATTGATAATTCTGAAATACAATTCCAATTTTCTTTTTAAATGATTCTTTTTCCTTCTCATTCATTGAAGAGAAAGATATTCCTTCATAGAAAATATCTCCTTCATCCGCATCAATCAACCCACTAAGCACATGTAATAATGTACTCTTTCCAGATCCACTTTTTCCTATCACACTATAAAAACATCCTTCTTCAAAAGAGAAAGAAATCCCTCTAAGTGCATATGAAGCATGATTGCCTTTTCCATATGTTTTATGTAGATTTTTGCACTCAAGCACTTTCATAAGTTGTACCTCTTTTCAAGAAGAACTATATATGTTAATTCTTACAGTTCTCTTTCATCATACGCATGACTTCCAAACAAAATTGGTAGCTTGATTTCAAAAACATTTTTATCTTCTAATGTAAGATTATATGTTTTTAATGTTCCATGATGATTTTCAATAATTGTTTTTGCCATATGTAATCCAATTCCAAAATGATCTTGGTTTGTTGTATAAAATCGTTCAAAAATATGTGGTATTTCTTCTTCTGGAATCATACCTTGTGACATGATTTGTATCAAAATATAATTCCCTTGTTTTCGAATCCAAATCAAAGGATCATTTTTTCCATGTTCAATTGCATTTTCTAAAATTGTAACAAAGCTTTCTTTTAACCAAGTTTCATCGCATTTAATGATTACAGATGAAACCTCTGTTTTTAAACACACTGTTTTTTTGTTTTGGATTGCTAGCGGTTTTACTGTTTCCATTGCTTCTTGTAACATTAAAACACAATCCTGTTCTTCAAAAGAAAAGCGTATTTGATTCGCACTCATCTTTCGATCTTTCAAAAATAAAGTAATGAGCTTAGACATTTTTTCAGTTTCTAATTGCGCCATTTCTATAGAAGTTTTTTGATCTGAAGATGGTTTGATTGTATCTAAACATAACTGTAATCCTGTTAAAGGTGTTTTTAATTGATGATATAGATTTTCTTCGTATTGTTTCATTTGTTCTTTATCTCGAATCAAATGTTCTTCTATCAATTGATTCTTTTTCAATAATTCTTGATTTTCTTTTTCTAATTGATGTTTTTGAATAAGATCTTTTTGACAAACAATAAATAAACTCACACATAGAAGAACTTCGCCAATCACAACAATCACAAATCCAGGAAATAAATCTTGAGTGATTATTTTGGTAATATAATAATCACCTGAAGATCCATAACCTCCTTCTTTTAATTTATTTTTTCCTATCTGAATATTTTGTTGTCTGTCTTCATCATTCATGTACTGTTGTATATCAGATATCGTTATCTTTTCATTTCCTAGGAAATTATAAAATTCATTTTTTCCAACATTTAAAGAAAAGAAAAACAACACAATTACAAACACTATATGAATACTCAACAATAGGATGATCAATCGTTTCTTCATGTGCTTTCCTTCCAACGATATCCAATTCCACGTATCGTTTCAATTGGACAACATCCAAACTTTTTCATCATTTTATTTCTTAGCCTACTAACATGAACACTTAATGTATTATCTTCCACAAAAGAATCATTTTGTTCTGTGATTCTATCCAACAAAGCAGTTCTTGTTACCAAGCACCCTCTATTTCTTAATAGTTGTTCAAGAAGAATGAATTCTGTATTTGATATTTCTAAATAAGCATCACGAAAAGAAAATTCATGTTTGGAAAAGTCCATCTTCCAATCATTCGCTCGAATCATATCGTGTTTTTTATATGTATATGTATTTCTACGCAATTGTGCCATGATACGTAATTTCAGTTCTCGTATAGAAAATGGTTTTACTACATAATCATCTCCACCACACATCAAACCTTCTTCCAAAGAATCTTCATCATCATTGACTGTTATAAAAATGATAGGCATTGAATATTCTTGTCGTATTTTTTCACATAGTTCAAAACCATTTTCTTTCTTTAAATTCACATCTAACAAGCATAAATTTATTTCATGATTCTGTAATAATGTAAAAACTT
>CAVLCI010000053.1:0-13074 GCA_963661415.1 Bifidobacteriaceae bacterium
ATTGATGGCTCTTTTTCTTTTCAAAAACTACATTTCGTCGTATCCTATTATGCATATAAAGAGGTACAAAAGAGTATGAATACAAAGCAGTCATTACAACAAATTGATGATGAAATCTTAACTCTTGTTAAAAAAAGAATTTCATTAACGGATCAAGAAGATTCTTCTAATATCGATTCTTTCATTGATTCTGTAATCACTTTAAGTAATCAAAAGAAATATAAATCTGATTTCAAAGAATGCCCTGTTGTTGGTTACCAAGGTGTTTCTGGAGCTTTTTCTGAACAAGCATGTAAAAACTTTTTTACAGATCAAGTTCAAACAATTGGATATCCTGAATTCGAAGATGTTTATGTCGCTTTAAAAAATGGTGATATTGATTATGGTGTTTTACCTATCGAAAACTCATCAACAGGTTCCATTAACGATAACTATGATTTAATTCGCAAATATGGTTTTTATATTGTCGGAGAAACTGCCGTCAATGTAGATCAATGCCTAATGGGAATCAAAGGAACAAAGATTGAAGATATTCGTGAAGTATATTCTCACCCACAAGGATTAGCACAATCATCAGAATTCTTTTATGAACATCGATATATGTCACCAATGCCATATAAAGATACCGCAATGGCTGCACAATTTGTTTCATCTTTAAATGATAAATCTAAAGCAGCAATTGCTTCTTCCCTCGCTTGTCAATTATATGATCTAGAAATGATACGACCAGCAATCCAAAATGATAAAACAAACAAAACTAGATTTATGGTTGTTTCTAGAGAATTCATTTCACCAGAAAATAGCGATAAGGTTTCTGTTATGTTTACCCTTCCTCATGTTGTTGGATCATTATCTAACATGTTACAAGTAACAACATTGTATGGTGTCAATCTAGAAAAAATTGAATCAAGACCAATCAAAGAAGAAAATTGGAATTATTATTTCTATATCGACTTCCTTGGTAACATCCGTGATAAAACAGTATCTCAAGCAGTTGATGAGCTAAAAAGAAAAGCATCAACTTTCCGTCTATTAGGAAATTATAAGAAAGCGTGAACTTATGAAAGAATTAGGAAATATAAATGTATTAAAACTTGCTCCAAGTGCAACATTACAAATGAATGATAAAGCCAAACAAATGAAAAATGATGGCATCGATATTGTGAATCTTGCAGGTGGCGAACCAAACTTTGATACACCTCAAGCAATTAAAGACGCAACGATTAAAGCTTTGAATGAAGGAAAAACGCATTACGTTGCAGGTGGTATGATTCCTGAATTAAGAAAAGGAATCGTAGAAAAACTAAAAAGAGAAAATCAAATTGAAATCGATGCATCTCAAGTTCTTTTAACACCTGGAGGTAAATATTCTTTATTTCTATGTATGCAATCTTTATTAAACGCTGGAGATGAAGTTATCATTGTATCTCCTGCTTGGGTTTCATACGAATCTATGATATGTGTCAATGGAGCGATTCCTATCTTTTTAGAATTGAATGAATCCGACAATTTTTCTATCACAAAAGAAAAATTACTTTCTGTAACAACCGATAAAACAAGACTTGTAATCGTCTGTTCCCCATCCAATCCAACAGGACATGATTTAACACCAGAGGAATTAGATGAATTAGAAAGTTATATTAAAGAAACACAAGTAACGATTTTGATGGATGAAATGTATGAACACTTAATCTATGAACATCCTCACTACTCTCTTGCCGCAAAAAAGAATATCCAAGACAATGTAATATCTGTATTCGGCTTTTCAAAGGGTTACGCTATGACAGGATGGAGAATGGGATATATTGTCGCATCTAAACATAACATTGGATTAATGAATAAAGTTTATTCACATTCTATTACTTGTGTGAATGAGTTTATTCAATATGGTGGTGTTGTCGCTTTAAATTGTTATGATGATATTGAAAGAATGCGTCAAGCATACCAGAGAAGAAGAAATTATTTTATTGATTCTTTAAATGAAATAATTGGTGTAGAAGCAATTCGACCTGAAGGTGCTTTCTATGCATGGGTGAAATTTGATGGATTTGAAAATAGTTCAGAAATCGCAAATTTCTTACTAGAAAAAGCACATGTCGCTAGTGTTCCAGGAAGTGCATTTTCACCAAATGATAAAAATCATGTGCGTTTCTCATTTGCGGCAAGTGATGAAGAATTACAAAATGCTGTTCAAAGAATCAAAACAGCAATGCAAAACAAAGATGGTGCAGAATAATCTGCACTTTTTTCATGAAAAAAAGGAGAACAAAAGTCTCCTGTCTTTCACTTTTTTGCGTAGTTCTTTATAGATGTTCTTAATGTTATGAACCCTACAACACTACCAATCGCAAGTAAAAGTGCCATAGATAATCTCCTAGTTAGTTTTAACTAACCATTTATACTATAACACAATTTCATGCAACGTGTTGGATTATTATTTATCTGTATTCTCTTTCTTTTCAACTTGTATTGAAATTGTATTTGAAATACGAACCAATTCAACACCTGCAGCTTTCAACATACGTTTAGATGCAATATTTGTATCTACTCCATCATATTTATCAGATTCATAAACGATTTTCTTAATCCCAGATTGAATGATTGCTTTAGCACATTCATTACAAGGAAATAAAGAAACATAGATCGTACATTCCCTAACACTCCTTTGAGAATTTAAGATAGCGTTTAATTCTGCATGTACAACAAAGGCATACTTAGAATCTAATACACCACCTTCTCTTCCCCAAGGAAATTCCTCATCACTAACACCCGTTGGAAAACCATTATATCCTACAGAAACAACACGATGATTTTCATCAACGATTGCAGCACCAACTTGTGTATTTGGATCTTTAGAACGTAAAGCGGATAAATGTGCCAGTCCCATAAAATATTCATCCCAAGTTAAGATATTTGGATTCCTCATTAAGCTTCCTCTTTTCTCAAAAGTTCTAAAAGACTTTCAAAATATTCTGGCAATGGAGCAACAAATGACATCACTTCATGTGTTCTTGGATGTTTTAATGTAAGTTTATATGCATGTAAACATTGTCCTTGTGTATCCATTAATTTACATTTTCTGCCATATTTTTCATCCCCTGTAACTGGATGATTGATATATTTCATATGTACACGAATTTGATGTGTTCTTCCTGTTTCCAAAGAACATTCAATTAATGTATGATGCTGGAACCTTTCTTTTACTAAAAAGTGTGTTCTAGCATCCTTAGAATTAGTTGGTGTAACTGTCATCTTTTGACGATCTCTTCTATCTCTTCCAATTGGTGCATCAATCACACCAGCTTCATTTGCGATACTTCCATCAACTAAGGCAACATATTCTCTATGACATGTTTTATTTTCAAGTTGTTTTGCGATTGCGTTATGCGCTAAATCATTTTTACACGCTACAATACAACCTGTTGTATCTTTATCAATTCGATGAACGATTCCTGGTCGAATCATTCCATTGATTCCAGATAAATCATTACAATGATACAATAATGCATTTACCAAAGTACCACTATAATTACCAGGAGCTGGATGAACGACCATTCCTTTTGGTTTATTGATTACAATGATATCTTCATCTTCATATAAAATATCTAAAGGAATGTTTTCTGCTTCTACATTGATTGTTTCATCTTCAGGAACATCGCATGTAATCTTGTCTCCTTCTACAACTTTATAAGAAGATTTCTCAATTTTATCATTCACAAAAATCTTTTTATCTTTCGCAAGATCTTGCACTCTTGTTCTAGATAAATCACTATTCTCACTTAAATATTTATCTAAACGGCTTCCGCCTTCTTCTACGATCCACTCTTTATAACTCATTTTTTACCCTTATCTTCCATAAATGAAGCAATGATCAATAAGATGACACCTATTGTCAATGCACTATCCGCAACATTAAATATTGGAAAATCATATCCAAAAATAATGAAATCCAAAAAATCTCTAACATAACCTAAACATAAACGATCAAATAAATTTCCAGCTGCACCACCAATCATTAAAGCTAAAGCTACTTTAGTAAAACGATCTGTATTCTTCGAAACGACATAATAAATCATTACACCAATCGCAATCGCAGAAACAATTGATAGAAAAGCTTGCTTACCTGATAAAAGAGACCAAGCCATTCCTGTATTTTCAGCATATGTCAAAGAGAAAAATCCTTTTATAATTTCAACATTATGTAACGTAACATGATTTTGAATGATATATTTTGTAATCAAATCTATTACGAATACAAGTCCACTAATCAAAACAACAATACTCATAAATCCCTCTATTTCTTATTCACAAAAACATTGAATCGTTCTAATTCATATGGTTCATATTGTTTCAAAAGTTTATTGTAAGCTTGATCAAAATTCTCACTTGTATAATCTTGATCAAGTCTATTTTTCAATGCATGTTTCAGTTGTTTGGATTGTCCTTTTAAAAATGGAATTTCTCGATCCGAAACAACTTCATTTCTTTCATTTAAAATAACGATTTCAAATGTATATTCATTTGAATCTAATAAAGAATCTAATATTTCTCCTTCTGCATCTTTCATACAAAAAGGGATATCACTTGTTTCTAAACAATCATAGATTTCTAATAAGAAAGCATCCACAATTCCTTTTTGGATAAATGAAATTGTAATGTTATTTTTTTCTACACTATGAATTTCTTCTGTATCCCAAACAGCATCTTTCATAAAAAATAACCAGTGATTATTTTTATAATCTAACCAAATTCCATCTTCTAATGAATTTTCTATTTTTTGACCTTTTTTATAAATACTCATATCTTTCTCCAACATCGGAAATTATACTAAAAAAAACGTTAGAATACAAAAAAAGGCATACGCCTTTTTAATGTTGATATTGTTTTAAAGCTTGTGCGATTTGATCTGGGCAAGATGTATTTTTAAATCCACATTGAATGCCATCTAAACAATCAATTACTTCTTGAATCTTTCTACCTTTCAATAAAGCTCCAATACCTTTGAGATTACCATTACAACCACCTTCAACAACTAAAGATTGAATCGTATCTCCTTCTATTTCAAAAGTCATTTTTCTACTACAAACACCTTTTGGTGTAAATACATAAGTTTCCATACCACTTCTCTCTCTCTTTCTTGCATAAAATGGTAACACAAAACTGTACAATTTAAATAAAAAATGCTATTTTCTTTATCATGATCGAATTAAGACAAGAAACATTAGAAGCATTCCCATATGACAACTTCACACAAATCCAACAACAAGTAATTCCACATGCATGTGCAACACAAGATATCTATGCTTTATCACCAACTGGAAGTGGAAAAACATATGCATATTTATTACCTATTTTAGATAAACTTGAATTACAAGGAAAAGGAAAACATTTTCCAAGATGTCTGATTTTAGCACCAACAAGAGAACTATGCATTCAAATTACGCATGTGATTCGTGATCTATTAAAAAAAAGAGAAGGCATTCGTACCGCGTTATTAACTGGTGGCTATGATATTCAAAAACAAATCAAAACATTTAAAAATGGAGCAGATATCGTAGTAGGTACTCCTGCTAGAGTAAGTGATCATTTACGTAGACATACATTCAAAACGAAACAATGCGATATGATCGTTATAGATGAAGCAGATATGATGTTATCTATGGGATTTGAAGAAGATATTCATTCTTGTTTATCTTATTTCAAAGAACATCAAACAATGTTATTTTCCGCAACAGAAAACAAACAAACAAAACAATTAGCACGCACTATCCTAAAAGATCCTTTTATTTGTAAAATACAAAAAGATCAATCCAAAAAACAAAATATAGTTGTACACATTTTTAAAACAAGAGAAAAAAATAAAATTGATGTATTAGAAAGAATCTTAAAGAAACAAACAAATTCGTGTATTTTATTTTGTAACACAAGAAAGACATGTGATTTTATTACAGATCTTTTACAAAAAAGAAACTATCAAATTGATACGATTCATTCAGAAATGGAGTATACAAAAAGAAAAAAAATCATGGAAGCATTCCATGATCACAAACTACAAATTTTATGTGCAACGGATGTTGCATCTAGAGGGATTGATATTCCAAGTGTAAATACCGTTATCCTCTATGACATGAGTGATACACAAGAACAACTGATTCATCGAATTGGAAGATGTTCTAGAGATGGATCGTTGTCTCATGCATATCTGTTTTTAACAAATAAAGACAAAGTGTATGACTTTGAACATTTGTTTGAAAAAGTGATTTATGAATAAAAGATATCTCGAATGAGATATCTTTATTGTTTTAATTTCAATAGTTCAAACCAGAACGTAGAACCTTCACCCTTTTTCGAAATAACACCATACTTTGCTTGATGAAGATCTAATACTTGTTTTGCGATATTTAACCCAATTCCTGAGCCATTGGCAACACGAACATGTTCTTTATCAACTTTGTAGTAACGATCCCAAATATTAGGTAAATCTGATTCTTCAATTCCTTCGCCAAAGTCTTGTACTTCAATACGAACAGAATCTGATTGTTCAATTTCGCGTACGATAATATGCTTTGCGATACCGCCATAATTAACAGCGTTATTCATGAAGTTATTAAAGACTTGTTCGATGCGTTTAGAATCAGCTTCTACATAGATAGAATCCATTAATTGTTTTTCAATCTGATAACCTTCTTGTAACGTATAAACTTCATATTTTTGTAATTGCGTTTTTAATAATTGTGTAATATCAAAAACACATTTATTCAAAGTGATTCTACCATCTTGTAAACGTGACATATCTAATAAATCATTTACCAATGAATTTAATCTCTTTGATTCATCTACAATAACTTTAATATTCTCATCTGTTTTTTCTTCTGGTAGATCAATCATCATTTCACCATATCCACTAATCATCGTTAATGGTGTTCTTAAATCATGAGAAACATTAGAAATCAAATCACGTTTTGCCTTATCTGCTTTATGAATATCAGCTGCTGCTTGAACAAGTGTAGCGTTTAAATCCGCTGCTTCTTTATATCGATTTGTTTTAGGATCTACTGTATATGTTCCTTTTGGAAGTTCTTTTGCGTTTTCTGTAATACCAATAATAGGTTTTGCGATACGTTTATACATGATCAATGTTAATATCGCTACGGATAAGATCATAAACAAACCTATATAACGCATTTGTGAGGCAAGTGTTTCCGTTGTTGTGTTAACTGGTGTAATATTTCCAGAAACCATAATCACAGAATTAGGATTTGTACTAACGACTTTTGTATAAACAATCGTATCAAAGTATGTACCTTGTGCTTCATCCATTCCAAAATCACTAGATTTACTAGTTACTCTAGCTAGATATGTATGATTTTTATTCGCAATCGCTTGCGAAATAAATTTTGCACGTTGAGAATTTGTGATAGAAGAAACCATACATCCTTTATTTCCAATACTAGATTGTGTTCCTTCTGAAGAATCTGCTTGATACACCATGATACATGTATCAGATTGTGATTGAATAAAATCAACAAAATCATCCAATCGATCATCTTCTATCGATTTTTCTACATATTCTCCAACACTTTGAATACTCTTAATTTTATTTGTTTCATACATCGGTTCTAATAAAACAAATTGAAACAAAAATACAACAGCACTTGTTAATAAAGAAAATAGAATTAAATATTTACCAATTTCCCATTTTAAACTAATCAGCTTTTTCAAAACGATAACCTACGCCTCTCAATGTAACAATATATTTTGCATAATCGCCAAGATTACGTCTTAATAGCTTTATATGTGTATCCAATGTACGATCATCTCCAAAGAAATCATATCCCCAAACATTACTTAATAATTGTTCTCTTGTTAAGGCAATGCCTTGATTTTTCACAAGATATGTTAATAAATCATATTCTTTAGGAGATAATTGAACTCTTTCTCCTTTGATTGTTACCGTACGTGCAGAATAATCAATCACCAAATCATTCACAATGAATTTTTCTGAATTTGTTTCAGATGATTTTGTTCTCTTTAAAATCGCTTGAATACGCATCATTAATTCTTTTGTAGAAAATGGTTTTACGACATAATCATCTACGCCCAAATCAAATCCATGAATCTTATCATATTCTTCACCCAATGCACTTAACATAATAAATGGCATATCAGGTTGTGTTTTCTTGATTTCTTTGACTGCAGAAAAGCCATCTAATTCTGGCATCATGATATCCATGATAACCAAATCATACGAATTCTTTTCACATTTTTCTACAGCTTCCATTCCATTACAAGCTTCCTCTGTTTCAAAACCTTCATGTGCTGCATATTTCGCAATCAAAGAACGAATCTTTGCCTCGTCATCTGTAATTAATATTCTTGTCATATTCTTTTCCTCTACAAATTCATATTAAAAACGAACTGTGAATCCTATGTGAACGTTTATCGAGTAATATCTGAATTAGAAGCAATGAAATCAACTGCAGCTTTGATTTCATCAACTTCTAGATCTTCCATTGTACCTGCATCCGCACTAGCTGAAATCGTTTGTCTCATTGGTATTTTCGCTAATACTGGTAAGTTATATTTGTCTGCCACTTCTTGAATGTGACTTTTTCCAAAGATTTCAATTTTTTCATTACAGTTAGGACATTCTACATAGCTCATATTTTCAATTAAGCCTAATACATTTACGTTCATTTGATTTGCCATATTAATTGCTTTTGCGACAACCATAGAAACAAGTTCTTGTGGACTTGTTACAACTACGATTCCATTTAATGGAAAAGATTGAAATGCTGTTAATGGAACATCACTTGTTCCTGGAGGCATATCCACAAACATATAATCTACATCTTCCCATACCACATCTGTATAAAATTGCTTTAAAATATTCGCAACCATTGGGCCTCTCCAAATGACAGGCGTTTCATCTGTATCGAGAATCATATTCGTTGAAATGACTTGAATGCCATTCTTTGTAATATATGGATAGATTAATTTTCCATCCCCCATAGCCTTTTCATGAATACCAAATGCTTTTGTTTGAGATGGACCTGTAATATCTCCATCTAACACTGCAACACGATACCCTCTACGTGCCATTTCACTAGCTAACATACTTGTGACAAAAGATTTACCAACGCCACCTTTTCCACTTACGACTCCAATAATCTTTTTAACAGAAGATTTTTCATTCAATTCAATTTTGAAACTATTCTTCTTTTCTGGCATATGAAAACCATAATCTTCTGGTGTTTTTCCTTTGTTATTTCTTTCACTCATAAAATACACTCCTTGTACCCTATTCTAACACAAGCACTGTAAGAATTTTACACATGTGCTTTAAATAATCACACGAATATTCCAAATATAACATTTAGAAAGTAAGAAATATGATAAAATAATGCACGTATGTGTTGGAGGAAAAATTAATATGTCAGGATATGTTGTAGTTGGTGCACAATGGGGCGACGAAGGTAAAGGTAAAGTTGTTGATCTTTTAGGAAAACACGTTGATATGGTCGTACGTTATCAAGGTGGAAATAATGCAGGTCATACAGTTGTTGTAAACGGTAAGAAAACTGTACTTCATTTATTACCTTCTGGAATTTTAAATAAAGATGCACTTTGTGTGATTGGACCAGGTGTTGTATTAAATCCTTTCGTTTTATTTGATGAAGTAAAACAATTAGAAGAACAAGGATTAACTTGTGATCATTTGAGAATATCAGATCGTACACAATTATTAATGCCTTATCATGTTCGTTTAGATGAATTAATTGAAGCACGTGGTGGTAAATATAAAGTTGGTACAACAAAGAACGGAATTGGCCCATGTTATTCTGATAAATATTCAAGAATTGGAATACGTGTATGTGATTTACAAGATTGGGATGTATTCCAAGAAAAATTAAAGAGTACTCTAGAAATTAAAAACGCAGAAATTGAAAAAGTATATGGTGGTGAACCATTTGATTATGATGAAATGGTTTCTCAATTTAAAACATTAAGAGAAAAATTATTACCAATGATTTGTGATTCTGTTTCATTAGTCAATGAAGCTTTAGAACAAAATAAAGTTGTATTATTTGAAGGTGCACAAGCTAATATGCTTGATATCAACTATGGAACATATCCATTTGTTACTTCATCTTCCCCTACTTCTGCTGGTGTATTAGAAGGTGCAGGTGTTCCTCCACAAGCCTTGACACGTATCATTGGTATTGTAAAAGCTTATTCTACACGTGTTGGTGAAGGTCCATTTATTACAGAATTACTTGATGAACAAGGTGAAGCATTAAGACAAAAAGGTTTTGAATTTGGTGCAACTACTGGTAGACCAAGAAGATGCGGATGGTTAGATCTTCCAGTTGTAAAACAAGCAGTTAGAATCAATGGTCTAACAGATATTGCTATCACAAAAATCGATATTCTTTCTGGATACGATAAAATTCCAGTTTGCGTTGGTTACGAAATGAATGGTAAACAAATCGATTATGTACCTGCTTCTTTAAAAGCATATGGTGAATGTAAGCCTATTTGGAAAGTATTTGATGGTTGGAGTGAAGATATTTCTACTGTAAGAAGCTATGCAGAACTTCCAGAAAATTGCAAAAAATATGTTGAATTTATTGAAGAATATACAGGTGTGTCTGTTTCACTTGTTTCCGTATCTCCTGAAAGAGAAGGAAATATTATTCGTAAAGCTTTGATCTAATGGAAGACAAAAAACAAAACGAAAAGAAAAAGAATCCAGTTTCAAACAAACAGCATTTCCTAACAAGAGAAGATGCAGAAATGTTTCAACAAGATTCTTATGAATTGAAATTTTATACAAACGAAGATGATAGAGAAGATTGATTCCTATCATCTTTTTTATAAAAAAGAAACTCACAATGGAGTTTCTACTTCTTGATACCTAATCCAATTACTTCATCTTTCTTTAAAGGATTCTTTTTAAGGTATTTTTCAATATCGGCATAAGAATTGATTACATTATAAGTAACTGATTTCCAATCACGATCATGTCCATGCGCAAATAAGAAATCTTCAATACCTGTTTCCATAGATGTTTCTGGAACCAATGTTACTCTTGGATCATTATCATCTAACCAGTTCCATCCTTCCATAACAGTCATCTTTTCAGGAATTGGTAAATGATACATGACAGACATATAATCATTTCCTGCTTTGTTGTAATACCATGTATTCCCAATAAATAGTTGATCATCACTATTTTTATACAACATGACTATATTTTGAAATACACTTAAATCTTCATCAAATCTGATACTTTCATTCATATTTGTACCCTCCAATTATTATTTAAGCTTTTCAAGTTTTTAAATGCAATAGAAGAATCTTTCTTTTTGTATAAAATATTTTTTGTGAAACGCTTTCTTCTGAAAGAGCTTACGCATATTGTTTTCTTTTTAAAGCGCTGTTTCGAACTTCCATTTGTTTCAACATCATATGCGCTTGATGCGCTCTTTGTTTATCAAATCCTTCTAAAGTTTCACACTTCACTAAATTTTTTCTAAGTCTAGGAAGGTCTAGATCATCTAATATCATGTATCCTGTAAAATCAGGATGTTCGAACAAATAATCGGTAATGTGCTTTTGACGGTCATCAAAATCTTGTGCAGTAACCCCAACGACTTTAACACCTTTTTTCAAACCACATTTCTTTAAATATCTTTGACAATACCCTACTCCAGCGAATCTCCAAGAGGATGAAATAACGATATTCAAATTATATTTCAAACAAAGATCTGACAATCTTTTGACACTAGGAATGTCCGCAAATTGACTATCATCTTCTTTAATAGACTTCAATTTAAATCTTGGATCATTTTCTTTGTACCAAATATTTATGACACCATCAAAGTCTAAGAATAAATAATATTTTTTCTTACCTTTACGTATATTTTTTTCAGCGATCGTTTCTAAATCATTCAATCGCTGATTCCACTGCTCATCATTAAATGTATCCATGAATCT
The DNA here is from genome assembly GCA_963661415.1 of Bifidobacteriaceae bacterium. Taxonomy (GTDB): domain Bacteria; phylum Bacillota_I; class Bacilli_A; order Erysipelotrichales; family Erysipelotrichaceae; genus Bulleidia. Next base: position 12,001 of record CAVLCI010000053.1, read on the forward strand.
ATTTTACCTTTTTATAAAAAAATTGATAGTACAATTTTTCATTTTAGTAAATATCATTTACTAAAACGATAATTCTCCTCTTAAATTTCTTTCCATTTCTTGTTTAATTGTTGAAGAATCATAACCTTTAGAAAATAAATAATATAATTTCGCTACTGAAGATTCTGTCGTCATATCATAACCACTCACAGCACCAGCTTGTTTTAAACCATTGCTTGCTTCATATGCACCTAAAATAACAGAACCATGCGCACATTGCGATGTAACAGTTACAATCGTTCCATTCGAAAAAGCTTTTTGAATCAATGGAAGCAATTTTTTACCATTTCCAGGAATATTACCTGCACCAAAAGTTTCTACGACAATTCCTTTTAATTCATGTGTCATGATAGATTCAAACAATTCAAATTGAATCCCTGGAAAAACTTTTAAAACACCTATTGGAACATCTTTTAACAATTGTAAATGAAATGGTTTCTCATTTGGTTGCATTAAATAAGATTCATGTAGATTAATATCAATGCCAACTTCCGCTAAGTTTGGGTAATTCGGAGAAACAAAGGCAATCAAATCATTTGCGGAATATTTAATAGCACGATTTCCTCTTAATAATTTCCCTCCAAAATATAAACAAACTTCATGTATTCTAGTATCCGAAGCAATTAATAAAGCTGTAATCAAATTATCTCTTGCGTCATTTCGAATTTCACATAAAGGGATTTGTGAACCTGTAAAAACAATTGGTTTATTATTATTTTCTAACATAAAAGATAATGCAGATGCAGTATATGCCATTGTATCTGTTCCATGTAAGATAACAAAACCATCATATTCTTCATAATGATTCGCAACAACAGTTGCGATATCATTCCATTCATCCACCGAAATATTAGATGAATCTAATACTGGATCCATAACATAAATATCCCACTTTGGCATTTTTTCAGAATGTAATTCTTCAATACGATTTAATTGTTCAACAAAAAAATTCATTTCTGGAACATAGCCATGATCACTATTACTCATGCCAATCGTTCCACCAGTGTAGATCATTAAAACTTTTTTTTGATTCAT
>CAVLCI010000054.1:0-12919 GCA_963661415.1 Bifidobacteriaceae bacterium
TAATCTATTGCAGGATTTAACGTGATTGTATAAATCATATTAGCTCCTTCTTTCTTGTTCTATCCTACCACAAACAAAAAAAACCTGAAAATTCAGGTTTTTCATTAAAGTGTTTTTCCAGACAACATTTGATATGCTTCTAGATATTTCGCAATTGTTTTATCAATAACATCTTGTGGTAATTCATATCCACTGTTAGGATTAGCTGTTAACCAATCTCTAACAAATTGCTTATCAAATGATGGTTGAGAATGTCCTTCTTCATAACCTTCTAAAGGCCAGAATCTAGATGAATCAGGTGTTAACATTTCATCACCTAATACAATTTCTCCATCTTCATTGACACCAAATTCAAACTTTGTATCTGCGATAATGATACCCTTGCTTAAAGCGTAATCAGCACATGTGTTATAAAGTTTGATTGTATAATCTCTAATCTTTTCAGCGTATTCTTTACCATGTGTTGGGAATGCCTTTTCTAATACTTCTACGCATTGATCAAATGAAATATTTTCATCATGATCACCAATCTCTGCTTTTGTACTTGGTGTGAAAATAGCTTCCGGTAATTTTTGGCTTTCTTTTAAACCAGCTGGAAGTTCAATTCCACAAACCTTTCCACTCTTTTGGTAACTAGCCCAACCAGAACCAGTAATATATCCACGAACGATACACTCAATTGGAATCATATTCAATTTCTTACAAAGCATTGAATTTCCTTCAAATTCAGGTTTTCTAAAGTACTCTGGCATATCATTCGTATCTGTAGAAATCATGTGGTTTGGCATAATATCTTTTGTGTAATCAAACCAAAACTTAGACATTTGTGTTAAAACAGTACCTTTTTTTGTAATCTGGTTTTTCAAAATAACGTCATAAGCTGAAATTCGATCTGTCGCTACCATGATAAGTGCATCATCTACATCGTAGATTTCACGTACTTTACCTTCTTTAATTGGTGTATATTCTTTCATCTGTCTACATCCTCCATTTATTAGACATTCTCAAGTATACGCTCATCAACAAAATATTGAAATGTTTTTTTAATATACAGAAGAATCTGAACTACCTGGTAATGTATTTTGAGAAGAACGTTCACCTAACTCTACAGAAATCGTCTTTTCTTCTCCATCTCTTTCTACAGTCACTTCAACAGTATCTCCAACTTCTTTTGTACCAATATAAGTAACGATATCATTGTATGTACTATATTCAGTTCCATCAATCTTTGTAATCTTGTCGCCAATCTTTAAACCAGCACTTTCTGCATTGGAATTAGAAGAGAAACCAGCAATATATACACCATCATCTTGTTCTGTTACTTTTACACCAAGAGCAGCTTTATTTGTATTTTGTTTTTGTGTAGAACTACCATTGGATTCATTTCCACTAGCACTATTATCATTAGAATTTTCATTAGATTCATTAAAATCTGGGAATGATGGGAAAGATTCATTGTTTTGCATATTGTTATTTGTGGATGTTTGTTGACGATCTACATAGTTGGCAAATAATCCTCCACCAAATCCACACAATCCTGCAATCACAAATACCAATGCATATTTTACAATTACTTTCCAAGGAATCTTCTTTCTTGGTTTTTCTACATAAATGATTTTTGGTTGTTGATTTGTTGGTGGAACTGTATTTGTAGGATTTGTTGTTGTTTCACTTTCTTTCTTTTCTTCAACTTTTTCATTTATTACTTCTGTTTCATTTACAGCGTTTGTTTCTTCATTCATTTCGATTACCTTCTTTCTTTAGACAACTATAGAGTATACAAGAAATGTGAAAAGTATTTGAACATTATAAGAAAAAAATAAGAATTCATGATAAAGTAGATGCATGACAAAATTTGATGCAATATTATTTGATTTAGATGGTACATTAACAGATTCTGGTTTAGGTATTACAAACTGTGCTTCTTATACTTTAGATACACTGCATATTGATTATAGTGGAAAAGATCTATCTGTTTTTGTAGGTCCACCTTTAAGAGAGACATTTGCTAAATTTGGTGTAGATGAAAAAGATGTAGATCAAGCAATTTCTATTTATCGTTCTCGTTATACAACCATTGGAAAATTTGAAAATATTCCATATGAAGGAATTGAAAAGCTATTAATTCAATTAAATAAATTAGGATATAAATTATTTGTCGCAACAAGCAAACCAGAAGGTGTCGCAAAAGAAATCCTTACACACTTTCATCTAGATCAATACTTCCAAGAAATCGCCGGTGCTTCTTTAGATGCCTCTAGAGAAAGTAAAAGTGCTGTCATTTCCTATCTATTAGACAAGTACCCTTCTGATGCTCCTATCATGATTGGTGATACTGTTTATGATGTCATTGGCTCAAAAAAACACCATATCCCTTGTATTGGTGTATCTTGGGGATATGGCAAAAGACAAGATTTGATAGATGCTGGTGCGATTACTATCGCTGATACGGTAGATGAATTATTTCATATTTTTGAGATATAAGGTCATATAGTTGTATGTATTTTCTTTTGAAATCAATACAACTTCTTGACCTTTTTTATAATTCAAAGTAATTCCACCAAAACTGTCATCATTAAAGATAGGTTCAAATAATGCTTTTAAAGTTAAAACATAAGCTTGTTTTCCATTACATGCATCAAAACGATTCTTAGATGTATATACGTGAAAATAAAATCGTTGATCTGTATCTACTTGAATACAGCTAGGATCAACAGATCCATCTTCATTCTTTTTTCCATCAATAATGATATTTTCATCAGAAAGTATCACTTTAACAATTTCTTCCATTAACTTCTTTTCGTTGTTTTCATTTGAATCTTTTAAATATTGATCTGCATAAAATTCTAATTTCATATTTCGTTCCTCAAAAAATATTCTATCAGAATTCTATTTATTTTGTTATAATGGTTCACGGTGTTAACTAAGGAGGGATTATGAGTATTCATATTATTACAGAATCATCATCAGATATTACACAAGAATTAGCACAACAACTGAATATTACAGTCTTACCAATTCAATTACATATTGGAAATGAAGACTATTTAGACGGAATCAATTTAACAAAAAATCGTTTCTATGAATTATTAATTGAAGAAGATGTTTTACCAAAAACTTCTCAAATCACACCATATGCTTATGAACAAGCAACAAATGAAAATGATGAATATATTATCATCACTATCGCAAATGAATTAAGTGGATGTTATAGAAATGCATGTTTTATTTCAGAAGGAAAAGAAAATATCCATGTCATTGATTCTAGAACAGCATGTTTAGGTCAATTCATTCTTGTAAAACGAGCATGTGAATTAAGAAATGCAGGAAAAACTTTCCAAGAAATGATTGAAATATTAGAAGAAGAAAAAAATAAAATTCACATTATTGCGTTAATGAACACTTTAGAATATTTGAAAAAAGGTGGCAGAATTTCATCTGTTGCATACGCTGCAGGTGCACTACTAGGAATCAAACCTGTCATTTCGATTCAAGATGGAAAAATCGTTGTATTAGGGAAAGCAAGAGGTAGTAAAAGTGGCAATAACATGTTAATGGAACAAGTTCATCAAAGTGGTGGAATCAACTTTGATTATCCAATTGCGTTAGGATACTCTGGTATCTCACAAACAAAACTGGATAAATATATCAAAGATTCCGCTATCCTTTATGAAGGAAAAACAGATCATCTACCAATCATCCAAATTGGTCCAACAATCGGAACTTATGCAGGTGAAGACGCTGTTGTATTTGCGTGGTTTTCCAAATAAAAAATTCTTATAAAACCCAGGTATTTGATGATAATACCTGGGTTTTTGTTTGTTTAGTTTTCTTCTTTAGAGAAACAGAAGATATCACCTTTTTTCATTAAATCCAAAATGCTTAACGCCTCTTTAGAAATATGACCAACTAAATTTCTTTGTCCATCATTTCTCATTGGTTTCATACAGATTTGAATTTCAGCTTTGTAATAATCTAAATTATTATTAACAATCAATACATCTCCTTTTTCAAAATAATCTTTTTCATATTTTCTACAAGGAATATCCGCTTTTTTATAGAAGAGTCTTGTCCATCTACTACGAATCATATAATTGATGTATTCACCAACTTGATGTGCTTTGTAATAAAGGATTTCCTTTTCTATATCTGTGATATCATCTTCTAATTCAATTCCTAAAGGTAAACGTTTTAAATCTCCATGTGGAAGTATTTTTTCTAACATTTCACCATAATCTTTAAATGGTTCTACATGAATGAATACTTCTTTCATAACATCAGCAACTTCTTTAAACTCTTCTTCTGTCGCAAAAGCATTACCAAACAAGATTTCATCTACATTATCCATCGCTAGAATATGTCTAACTTGATCACCAACACTCATAAAACGATGTTCTTCCACTGTCACTAAACCATCATGTACTGGCCAAGGACCATGTGCTTCTTTTAAATGAGATGTCATAAAGATTGCAACTTTGACTTTCTTTTCTTTCCAATGTTCATTGATTTCCATTGTAGATTCAAGATCTGCACCTGTATATGTTTGTGGATAGAAATTATGGCAAACTGATAAATTATCTGGATTTGCACCTTTATCTAAAGCCGCATCAATTGCTGAAATAAAACCAGCACTCATTTCAACCCCAACACCATATTTGTTATTAATCAATGTAACATCTCTATCATCCATATAGCACATATCCATTCTTAGAATATCAATTCCCATTTCATTGATAACTTCTAAATGTGATTCATCTGCACCTAGTTTTTTCAAACAATCAGTGTTTGCATCACCACATACTTTCATTCCATATTTATGTGCAATATTTGTAAAATTCTTAAAATAATCAATCACTTCTTCTTTTGTTCCTTCAACTGAGAAGATCGATGTAAAGATTTTTGTAAAACCATACTTTGAAGCTAATTGTAAATAATTCTCTATTTCTTCTAATGTTTCTTGTTCTGGGTATAAAGATACACCTAATGTAATCATATTTTTCTCCTTTTTCTTAATTTATTTCAAACAACGAAATCATAATTCTGTTCCATCCGTCTTAATACATCTTTGATACCAATCAAAGCTATCTTTTTTATAACGATTGCGTGTTCCATTTCCTTCATCATCCATATCCACATAGATAACACCATATCTTTTTTTCATTTCTCCAGTGGAAGCACTCACTACGTCAATAATTCCCCATGGAGTATATCCAATTAGATCTACACCATCTTCATTGATAGCTTGATCCATTGCTTCAACATGTGCTTTCATGTATGCAATGCGATATGGATCATGAATATGCTTATCTTCTTCTAATTGATCGACAGCACCCAATCCATTTTCAACTATCATAATCGGTACATTGTATCGATCATAAATATCATTCAAACTCACTCTTAATCCGATAGGATCCATTGCCCAACCCCAATCTGAATACTGCAAATACTCATTTTTATAACCAAGTGAGAAATTCCCACCACTCTTAGGAGCATTTGTATGTGTTGTTTCACAGCTTGTTCCATAATACCTATAAGAAAAGAAATCAACATGTCCTTCTTTTAAGATTTCTGCATCTTGTTCATATTTCGAATAATCAACATGATATTTATTCCATTCTCTTTTTGAGAAATTTGGATACTTTCCTTTAACCATCACATCTCCTGCATAATAGAAACTATTTTGAAGTTTTTGTTGATTCGCTAATACATCTTTCGGATCACTTGTCAAAGGATAGGAAACCATACCAGCAACCATACAACCTATCCTAAATTGAGGATAGTGTGTATGTGCATATTTCACCACTTTCGCACTCGCTACAAATTTATGATGTAATTTGTCATAAAGTGGTGAAACAGCTTCTTTTGGAAATTGAGGAAACATGATTGGTGCTAAAATCGCCGTATTAATTTCGTTAAATGTCAACCAATATTTCACTTCCTCTTTATATTCTTCAAATATCGTATGACAATATTTTTCATACAAACCGATTGTATCTCGATTTAACCATCCACCAATATTTTCTTCTATGTATAGTGGATCATCATAATGTGAAATTGTCACCAATGGTTCAATATGATATTGGTGTAATTCATGAAATACATCATGATAGAATTTCAAGCCTTCTTCATTTGGTGTTTCTTCAATTCCTTTTGGATAAATACGAGACCAAGAAATTGACATTCGAAACATCTTTAAACCAAGTTCTGCAAATAAGGCAATATCTTCTTTATAATGATGATAGAAATCTGTTCCAATATGATTCGGATAATAATACCCATCTAGTACCGCAAACTTTGCATCAACAGGTTTATTTGCATTGAATCCAAAGGAAGGTAATGTGAAAGAATTTCCATCTTTATCTATCATTGTAACAAGTCTTTGTTTTGTATTTGTTCCAGATGTTGTTACATCTGTTAGAGTTAGACCTCTTCCACCTTCATCCCAACCACCTTCGTATTGATTAGCAGCAGTAGCACCACCCCAATAAAAATCTTTTGGAAAACTCATAAAATTCCTCTTTTTTAGAAAATTCCCTTTCCACTAACGAAAAGGGAATTCTAATTGAAATGATTCTTTAAGCTACTTCAGGTTCTGATTCACTAATTGCTTCTTTTTCACACATTTGTTTCTCATATACCTTGAAGAATGGTAACCATAATAAGTAACAAATTGGGAATAGAATTAAACAGAAGATAACATTTCTGATATCCAATGTAGATAAGAATGTACTTAATACAACTGGCAATGTTGTCATAATCAATACTTGTGGATATCCAATCAATTGTAATTTATAAGCAATTAAATATAACAAGCCACAAACCAATGGTTGTAAGATAAATGGAATCATCAATGTTGCGTTATACATAATTGGCATACCAAAGATAACTGGTTCATTAATATTACAAATATTTGGTACTAAAGCAGCTTTTGATACTGCTTGGATCGTTTTAGATTTTGATTTCAAACCCATGATTGTTAATGGAAGTGTATTACCTGCACCACCCCAAACACTCATAGCAGCGTATAAGAACATTGGACTATATACAAGTGGTTGACCAGCAGCAGCTAATGATGCATTTGTCATATAAGCTTGATACCAAGGAACCATAATAACTGCGAAAATAACTGTTGTACCATGAATTCCAAAGAACCAGAAGATTTGTGCTAATAACATAATTACAAACATACCTGGTGTAGAAACCAATACACTCATTGGAGCAGCTAAGATACCAATGATCAAATTAGATAATGTTGTACTTGTAAATTTTGCGATTACATAAGATAGAACATACCAGAAAATAACACACATTCCCATTGGAATTGTTGCTTTAAAAGAGTTACCAATTCCTTCTGGTACAGAATCAGGAAGTTTAATTCTCAAGTCTTTATCTTGTGCAAATTTCATAATACGCGCACAAACTAAACCAATGATGATTGCAACGAATAAGTTTGTAGAACCTAAGTTTGCGATATTGATGTAATAAGCTCCATCCATTTCTGTTAATGGACAACATACAATGAAGTAACATGCCATGGATGTAAAACCAGACATCATTTGATTTACACCTAATTGTTTGGAATAACTTGCCGCAATGCAATAAGACATGAAGAATGCTAAGATTCCCATTGTCCAACGATATGGTGTATAAAAGAAATTATATAAGTCACCTGTTGTATCCCATCCTAAAAATGAGGAACCAAGAACACAAACGATTTGGAATAAAGCACCTGTCATCAACAAGCCCATTGTTCCACCCATACCACCTGCAATAGAACTAAATAATTTTGAACCAGATAGTTTCATTGAGACATCTTCTAACTTATGCATGAATTTAGATTCTGCAATTTTCTCAACGAAATTTTGTTTTTCAGCCATAAATATTTTCTCCTTTCTTTATACAAGTAACTTTTTTACTTGTTTATAAATATTTTCTGCATTGGCTAATGCATAATCTTGCGGAGCCATTAAAGCACAAGGAATACCTGCACGGTCTGCACAAGCTTGTAATTCACGTGCTCTATTACGAACCTGTGGAGCATATAGTAGAACTTGATAACCATCTTTAATGATTTCCTCTACTTCACTTGTTCCCACCGCATGAACTTCGATTTCTTCCCCAATCTTCGTTCCATACTCTCGCATCTTCTTTTCAACGATGCTAGATGAGAAGCCACCTGCACAACAAATTAAAATTTTCATGATTATTTACCCTCCTTTAATTGTTGAACCTCTTTTTCAAGGCTATCTACTCTTTTATAAAGAGTAATGAGTTCTTTGATTAAATCCTGTGCTAATTCAGAATTCATCAAGTGATCTTGCGCATGGACAAGTAGTACATTGATTGGCACATCCTCTCCATTCGCTGTCGCAGTAATTAATTGCATTTGTTCTTTATGAACGGGAAGAGTTGCAGCACTTGCTTCTTTAAGAAGTTGTTCTGCTTTCTCAAAGTTCCCATCATTTGCTTCTGTTAATGCTTCAAAAGCACATCCTTTCGCATCTCCAGCAGCTGCAATTAACTGCATAGAAATTGATTCTATATCCACCATTATTTAACTCCTCCTTTTTCCTGATTTTATTAAACAAAAATAGTGTCTTTTAATCAAAATCATTATTTTTAACTTTTATTTGAATTTTTAAACACTATTTTACTTTTTAAACTAAAAGATTTTACATTTCAGGTTAATTTCATCAATTTTTTAGTTTATATCTCAAAAAAACAGTTCTTTTTTTGAGAACTGTTTATTTTTCACCTCTTAAATTCAAACGAAATCATGATTTTAATATTTCAATGATTGTTGCGATTTCATCATCACTAATCAATACATCTGCATCTTCTTCTAAATCTATCAAAATATCTTTGATATCGTTATACATTCTTTTATTTTTCGATAACAATGCATCTCTATGAATATTGATTGGCATTTCAGTTCCACTTTTAATTCGATTGATCATGCAAGCTAAATGTAAAAACAAACCCATTTCTTCATCTGACTCTAGAACTCTCGTTTTCTTCATTAATCTTTTAATTGTTTTATGAATTGAATGTTTCATTTGATTGATATTAATGTATTCTAATTGTTCGCTCAAATAATCATATAATTCTTTATACTCCACAAGTTGTTCTTCTTGTATCGTATCTACTGTTAGTAATAAATCCAACTTTTCAATTGGCGTGTTAAACAATTTCGCAACAGAAACAAATGGAATATTATAAAGACTTGGATCATAAGTACCAACAACACATAATATTTCACCATTCTTACGATAATTATTAATATTATCTAGCATTACTTTACGATTACTTGCCGCTAAAGAAACTACTTTGATTCCATTGAGGTCTACATTTTTTTCAATATATTGTTTCATTTGAATTGCAGAACCAGATCCTGAAGCACATAAAGTGACAATGACTTTCTTATAAACATGATCATACCGCTCATATTCTTCTTTTAATTTCGCAAAAGATCCAAATCCATTATTTAAGATAGATTTATATACATCATCAAGTTTTTCTTCTCCATCTAATTTAATGACTGCATCCAATGCCAATAATGCCATTGGTAATTCTACCAATCGCATCAATAAACCTGTTTCACTAGCAATCATCTCAAAGATCTTTTTCAAAGAACCCATATCATATAAAACTAAAATACCTTTTGAATTTCCTATTTTTAAACATAATGATTTGATATGTTCATATGCATCATCAATACTTTGATCCAACAATAGATCATAACTATATAAGTTATCTGTTTTATATAACCCAGCAATTGTTTTTTCCATTGCAGAGGCAACTTGACCATGCATCACTAATAAAACAGCTGGTTTTTCATGATTTCTATCATTTAATCTTCGATTACTAAAATAAATCGTCAATAATACTGTATCATCTATATTGATTGAAACATGATATTTTTCACTAATTTTAGCAGTCAATCTTGCCGCAAATGCATATTCTTCTGGATACTTTTCTACTACTTCTGTTATTTTTTCATTGGAGATTCTTTTCTTTGTATTTTCTAACATCACCAATTTTTGAATTTGAAAACATAATAATTGAAAGATCGTAGAAGGATAAACACGACTAAACAAAGCACTTGCTTCTTTTAAACTATTATCTACAAGTTCAATGATTGTTGGATCAATCAACTTTTCTAATGCTTTTCGATCATATTGTGTATCATTGAATGAAACATGATTTGATATGTCCGTTTCAATGTCTGCAGATACAATTGTCATAATATCTTCTTCTGGGATACTTCTATTTTTTAATTCTTTGATTTTTTCATCAATTACATCATAAATTGATTGTTTCTTTTGACGGGTAATTTCTTGTTTCTTTTTACTTGTTTCTCCATAAAAGGAATACGTATAGTTTTCAGGAATCAATTTTTCAATTACTTCTCGATTATCTTTATAGCGCAAAAATCCCCTTCTTACATAAGGATTACAATCACTCAAATATACATTTAACGTATTTGTTTCTTTCCCTGCATTTCTAACAAATGCATTTGCACATCCAATACGAATATCTTCACGTAATTGTTTGACATTACCTTCACATTTATACAACAAAAAGCATCTTAATAATTCTGAATTAATGATGATTTCTTTCTTTACATTTTCACTTTCATTTTTAAAGAATACTTCAATGAGTTCTAAACGTTCTTCAAATCCTCTTTCTACTAAAGAAGGCAAATTGATATGAAACGCAAAATCATTACGCATATCTCTTTCATTGATGGATAATTCTTGAGAAAAAACACAAAATACTTTTCTATTCTTTTCATTTTTTGATGCTTCTTTTAAACCATTTCGAAGTTCTTCATTTATTTTTTCATAATGTGTAATCAGAATAAAACCACCAGATTCCTTCATGATTAGATCATATTTTTTATGTATGTTTTCAAAACATTCACAAATACTATCTTTTGTTTTGTAATTCACTAGATTCACTTCAATAAATGGTGCATCTTCTTGTAATAAATTCTGATAGATTGCGAATTCATACATCTTATGGGCAAATAAAACATTTTCTGTTCCAACTTCACCAGATATCAACGCTCTAAGATCTCCTTCAGGATATAAAATACAAGCTTTAGCTAGCTTAATTGCATTTTTTAGTGAGCCATTTGCTCCAATGAATTTTTTAAAACAATCTTCATCATGCATTTTCTTTTTTAGAAGATGATACTTTACTGGTCGTCCTGTTTCTTTCTCAAGTTCATTTTCTAAACACAATTGATTCAATGCCGTAGAAATATTCGCTCTAGATATATCGAATATATCTGATAATTCTTGTGCAGTATAAGAAATATCTTCCTTTTCATTTGTTTTTTCTTTTATGAATTCTATTATTTTTTGTTTATTTGTTTTCATGATAAAAACCAACCTCTGTAATTATTATTAAACACTAAGATCATTTTTAAAACACTATTTTTTTGTTTTTATTTTCTTTTCATTCACAATCTGAACGATACAATAAAGATAACAGAGGTATCTTATGAAAAGAAAAATTGTATTAAAAGCACCTATTGATCAATTATTTACAGCATTGGTTTCACCTACAATTGAAGGTTATCAATCCATCAAGAATAGAAAACCTACAGAGGAAGAATTAAAACATAGATTAACTTATCAAACCGTAGTACAAGGAAGCAATCCTAAACGTTACGCAACAATCAAAGTATTAAAATATGAAAAACCATTTGTATTTTCTATGGAATATACAAGTTCAACATTCCATAAAATTGATACAATTAGTCTTCAAGAAAAATCAAATGGAAAAACTGAATTAATTACTGAGAGAATTGAAGAAAGAATTAAAAATGGTAAAATCATTTCTTCTAAAGGAAAAGATGATTCCAATATCATAAAACACGTATCTTTTTGGGAAGCTCAAAAATATAGAAGACTAGCCTATGCACTCAATAAAGGTGCCATATAATTTGAATAACATATAAAAATTAAAATTGGTGCGTTTTGTTTAACTCAAAATGATGATAAACTATGCAAAGCAAGCATTAACGTCAACACAACTGCTACAAAAGGATATAATCAGCTTCATTTAAATGCTTTATATGATGTACTTAATGGAATCTATGTTGATGTAAATATTGATACTGCTACTAAGACAAGAGAATGTGGTGCTCTAGAAGATATGATCAAAGAAAATTATTATCTTTACCGGAACTTTGACAATGCCAACAAGTTTGGTATGATTGCCACTCTTCATACGTTTGGTAGAAGTCTTCAATGGAATCCTCATATCCATTGCCTCGTTCCTGAACTAATATACGTCCCTTCAAAAGACAAATACAAAAACTTCAACTATTTCTCTTTTGTTAATTTACGTGAAACTTGGCAATATGAAATCACTAGATTACTTTCTCAGTTCTACAAGAAAGAATTTGATGATTGTAAGAACAACGCTTACAAAACTTACGATAATGGTTTCTATGTTTACGCCAAATACGACCACTTAGAAAAAGATGATAATTCCCATCATAAATCAAATAACAAAAACTTTTCCAAGAACGTTAAAGGTTGCGTCAATTATATGATGCGTTATGCCTCTCGTCCTGCTATGGCTGAAAGCAGAATCACATCCTATGACAAATCTACTGGTGATGTCGTTTGGTTTTATGATGATCATAAAACAGAAGAAAAGATTACAGTCAAAGAAAATTCTAAAGAACTTCTCAAGAAGATATTCATTCATATTCCAGAAAAACATTTCCGCATGGTCAGATACTATGGCTTCTATAACAACAAATGCCAAGATCTTTTAGAGCACATTCATGAGCTTTTAGGAAAAGCCAAAAACAAAGATTATTCTAAAAAAATCTTGATTTGCACAGTGTTGATGACAAATAGTACAATATATGCGTCCTAATGGACAAAAATCAAATTAA
>CAVLCI010000055.1:0-12872 GCA_963661415.1 Bifidobacteriaceae bacterium
TATAACTGTCACTAAACTGTAATTCATCAAAATTTTTCATACTATATTTTCTCCTATAATATACTATTCACAAGATTTTGATGAATCCCTTAAAATCATTTCAATAATTCTAAATTTTCTTCTTCTTTCAATTTTGTCTCAATATTTCGAATTGTAAAAATACAAGTTGGAACAATATAAATACATGCACCAACCCAAGCTGTTTGATCACAGAAAGTAATCGCATCAAACTTAAAAATAGGAACAAAACACAATGCCATAATACACCTACAAATCATTTCTACAACTCCACCCATAACAGCTCTTGTAGCGTATCCTAATCCTTGTACCGCCGTTCTAAGTACATTCAAAATACCTAAAGACCACCAGAACATTCCCATTCTACGTAGATACAATGCGGAAGCATCTAATACTGCAGCTTCACTAGAAGATACGAATATCATAGATAATGTTCTTCCAAATAAAATCATTAAGATTCCAGATAAAATTCCATATAGTATGCCAATTCCAGTACCTTGTTTGATTCCTTGTTTTACACGATCCATTTTCTTAGCTCCATAGTTTTGTGAAGCAAATGTAGAAACTGCTGTTGCGATTGCATCAAATGGACACATCATAAATTGTTTGATTTTCATTCCAGCAGTAAAACCAGATACATAAATCGTTCCTAATGCATTGTTTGCACTTTGCATGACCATAGATCCAATTGCGGTAATAGAAAATTGTAATCCCATTGGCATTCCCATAACCAAAAGATCTTTTGTGATAGAACTTTCTATATGACAATCTTCTTTATGAGGGTGTAATATTTGAAACTTTTTAATGATTAGTCCTAAACATAAAAGTCCAGAAATTCCTTGAGAAACAATTGTCGCAATCGAAGCTCCTGCAACATCCCAATTCAATACAATAATGCAGAACAAATCCAAGAAAATATTTAATACTGCAGAAGTCGCTAAAAACAAGAAAGGTGTTTTACTATCTCCAATTGCACGTAAAATACTTGATAAATAATTATATAAGATCGTACAAGGTATCCCAATAAAAATGATGACCAAATAGTTATACGACTGTTGAAAGATTTCTGAAGGAACTTGTAGGATATCTAAGATAGTACCACATAACAATGCTGTTAATATTGCCATCACAACTGCAATAATTGCGGATAAGACACCACCAACAAATACATACTTTCTCAATCCTTCATAATCTTCTGCGCCAAATTTTTGTGCAACTGGAATTCCAAATCCAATACATGTTCCCATACAAAAACCAAGTACTAAAAATTGCACTGATGAAGTAGCACCAACTGCCGCAAGTGCACTAGAACCTAAAGTCTGACCAACAATTGCCGCATCTACCATATTATAAGTTTGTTGAAATAAGTTTCCTAATAATAACGGCAACGAAAAACGTAATATCAATTTCAAAGGATTTCCTTGAACCATGCTTCCTTTCATACAATTCCCTCCTACATGAATAGTTCCATTTTACACCCACTTTTCTGAAACTTTATACCAACATCTTCAAAAGATTTTTATAACAAAAAATACGGCTAGATTTCTCTAACCGTATCATTTTAAATGTTTCAATTAGCCAACATACTTAGCAGCTTGTGTACCAGCAATTCTACCAAATACAACGAAGTCTGCTACAGCGTTACCACCTAATCTGTTAGCACCATGTACACCACCTGTAACTTCACCAGCAGCGAACAATCCATCAATTACATTGTTGTCTGTATCTAATACTTGTGTATCAGTATTGATTACAAGACCACCCATTGTATGATGAACACCAGGTTGTACTTTGATTGCATAATATGGAGCTGTATCTAACTTATCAGCGAATGTTGTTCTGTTGAATTCTTCATCCTTCTTATTTTCAACACACTTGTTCCAAGTTTCCATTGTTGTTTTGAAAGTGGATTCATCTGTTTCCATTGCCTTAGCTAATTCTTCATAAGTTTCACCACTTACAGCATATCCCTTGTCAATATATCCTTGGATAACTGCAGAAGCATCAGCCATCTTTTGGTCAATGATCAACCAAGCATAGCCACCTTCTTGTTCGTTTTCAGCAGCACTTACAACGTCTCTTGTTCCAACTTCATCTGTAAATCTTTCACCAGATTGGTTAACTAAGATAGCACCATCTCCACGTAGACCTTCTGTAATTAATACAGCGTTATCACCTTCAACATGAACTGTTGGGTGTAATTGAATTTGATCCATATCAACTGTTGCAGCATTTACATCATCTGCAGTAGCCATTGTAATACCTTGACCTTGAGCACCACTTGCATTTGTTGTGATGTAACCCTTTAATGCAGAATTTTGTTCAGAAACCATATCATTGTTTGCACCAAATCCACCAGTCGCTAAAATAACAGCCTTTGCGTTAATTGTTACAGTGTTTCCTGTTTTACCTTCAGCTACGATACCAACAGCTTTTCCATCATCCATTAAGATCTTATTTGCTGTTGTGTTATAAAGAACTTCAACACCTTCGTTTTCAACTTCTTTTTCAAGAATAGGAACTACATAAGAACCAACAGATACAACTTGTCCTTCATCATTAACTGGTCTATGAATTCTCTTAACAGAGGCGCCACCAAATTGGCCTACATTCTTTAGATCTGCACCAATAGAAGATAACCATTCAATAGAATCAGCACTATTTTCAGCAAGTGTCTTAACAAGATCAAAATTGTTAATTCCCTTACCACCGATCATTGTATCTAATTCCATTAATTCTACGGAATCAAAATAACCTGTAGGATTCTTTTGATAATCTTCCCATTGTTTTTTAACAGTCTTAACAAGAGCTTGAATGTCTGCGTTATCTTTATAAGATTCAGCAGAAGCTAATGTCTTTTCTACACCAGCACTTTCTTCAAATTCATTGTCATCTTGGTATTCTGTCTTTGCGGCATTCATACCACCTGTTGCACGAACAGAGTTACCACCAGCAGCAGATTGGCTTTCAACGATTGCTACGCTCTTACCTTCTTTTGCGGCAACGATAGCAGCTGTCATACCAGCTCCACCAGCACCAACAACAACTACATCAACGTCTTTTGTAACGTCTTCTTCTTTTTCACTTTCAGCAGCAGTTGCATAATCATCTGGGTTTAAACCAGCGCTTTCTAAAGCAGCCTTTGCAGCTTCCTTGATTGCATCAGAAGTTACAGTAGCACCACTGACACCTTCAACATTGATTGTGTTTCCATCAACCATTTCAGATGGTAATTGTTCAATTGCCTTAGAACCAATACCTTCTGTCTCATCTTTACCTTCTGCTTTTACATCTGTAATTACAGAATCCTTAAGTGTTAATGTGACTGTAACATCTCCACCTAAGCCCTTAGCTGTACCTGTAAATTCACCAGATACGCCACTTCCTGTTGAGGAAGAACATGCGATGAGTGAGCATGCCATCATTGCACTCAACAAGAGCTTTCCTAATTTTTTCATTTTCTTTTCTCTCCCTGTGAGATTTCTCACGAAATGAGTATACCATTTATAGAAAAGAAGGCAACAAACAATCGAAAAAAAGAATGGAAGCACTTACTTCCATTCAAACAATGCATCAATTTCTTCTTTTCTTTCTTCCATATCTGTATAACCAAGTTGATATAACGCTTCACACGTTTCTGGATCACCTTTCCATCTAGAAACTTTCATTGTCTTAGATGGATAAATATTCACAGCATTTTTATTGGCAATCATATCATCAATGATTTTACGTTGCTCATAATAATTTAAATGTCTAACTTTATAATCTTTCGCAATTTGTGGACAATCTTTATAAATCAATTTCATTAATAAACATACGATCTTAGACGATGGTTTTCTAACATAATCTTTAGGTTTTGTTGTAATCACTAAACATTTATCACATCCTTGTTCAATTGCTCTTTCAATTGGAATCATTTTTGTGATACCACCATCCAACAAACGATATCCATTTACATCAACAACTTCAGATGCAATCGGTAATGCACATGCACCACGAATCATTTTCATCCCTTCATCTAATTGTTCACTGTTAAAATAAATGGTCTTTCCTTGTGCTAAATCATAACATCCAACTTCTACAGGTAACTTTTTAGAAATGATCGTATGAATATTCATTTTTTCTTTCTTTAACATATCTTCTTCAAAGATCTTTTGATAGTCAACGTAATATCCACAATGTAATAATGCTTTCAAGCCAACAACATCATTTTGTACCGTATAATACGTAGCCATCTTTTTTGCCGCATCCATTCGATCTTCCATATAAAAAGATAAATATGCTGCACCACTCGAAATACCAACATGATAATCAAAAGAATAATCATGATCTTTTAGCCACGCTAAAGCACCTGCTGTATATGCACCACGGATTCCTCCGCCTTCTAATACTAGTCCTATTTTTGTCATAAAACCTCCTATAATAAAGGAATAAATATATTCAATATTGCTCGTAAGATTCTAACAAGCACAAATGTTTGATTCGAATCTTCTATTGTTACTTCATGTGATTTTTCAATCGCATCTAAAAAGTTCTGTTTGATTTTATCAATTTCACTTGTTTGATACATTAAACAACCATTTTCAAAATGCAAGAAATAACTTCTATAATCTGTATTCGCACTACCTACAAGTGCGATATTATCATCTGAAACAAAATTTTTCGTATGATTGAAACCAGGTGTAAATTCATAAATCTTAACACCTGCTTCTAATAGTTGTCTGTAAAATCCTCTTGTAATTTCAAACACTAACTTTTTATCAGGAATATATGGTGTTAGGATTCTAACATCTACACCACTTTTTGCCGCAAGAATTAATTCTTGTTTCATTGTCTCCGTCAATATTAAATATGGTGTATCAATATAAATATACTTTCTCGCATGTTTTATCATATGCAAATGCATACTTAAAGCGACGGATTCTTTGTCCGTTGGAGTATCTGCCCAAGGTAAATAATATCCCCCATCTCCTTCAACAGAACATGGAATGTGATATTTGTCGTATTCGACAATAGGTTCATTTTTACTTCTAACAAACGATAGAAGTCCTAAAAACATAACTGTAAATGACCAAACAGCTTCTCCTTCAATACGAATTGCACTATCTTTCCAATAGCCATAACGTTCAATACGATTAACATATTCATCTGCTAGATTCACTCCACCTGTGAAGGCAACTTGATTATCAATAACAGTAATCTTTCTATGATCACGATTATTCATTTGAATAATAAATCTAGCACGTACATGGTTAAAACGATGTGCTTCAATACCTAAATTTCTTAATGTTCTAGAATAATGATGTGGTAATGTAATGGAACCAAAATCATCATAGATGATCTTTACTTCAACGCCTTCTTTCACTTTATCTTTTAAAACCGTCAAGATTTCATTCCACATAGAACCTTGATCAATAATAAATGTTTCAATAAAAATAAAGTGTTTTGCTTTTTTCAATGCCTCTAAATAATGTGGAAACCATTCTTCCCCAGAAGAATAATATTCACTCTTTGTATGTTGATATGTAGGAAAATTCGCAGTTTTATTTGCATATCGAAATATCTTTTTCGCTCCGCCATCTACATCTTTACATTCATCAATATTAACGCATTGTGGTAATAAATCATCCATTCTATCATTCGCATGAATTGTTCCATTATATAAACGCTTTGGAACATGTCGATTACCTGCTAATACATACAAAGGAATACCAATAACAGGTGCCGCAAGTATCACAATGATCCAAGCTATTTTATAAGCTGGGTCTTCATTTCTATTAATGACATATACACAAAATAAAATAGAATTCAAAGATAAAAATGGTAATAATCTTTCTGTATAAGCAACGCTATAAAACAGCATCACAAAGAACGCAAACTGCAATAACACTAATGGTGCTACAATCACCAATCTACTTGTTAATATTTTTAATATTCTACGCATGTTGTTATTGTAACATCATTTTTTTACAGAATAAAACGATAAATCAGCTTAATTGTCTCACCTCTAGCGTATAACCAATGATTTTCAGGAACATCTACTTTTTCAATATATTTTCCATGAAGCTTTTCTAACGTTTTACAAGAAGCAATATTATCTGGAGAACATGTAATCAATAAATCATGCATCTCATAATCATTCTTCGCAATAGAAAATAATAACTTACATGCTTCATAAGCATATCCATGTCCTCGATATGGTAAATAAATGCGATATCCAACTTGCCCTGCGTAATAGATTTCTTCATTCATCCCGAGTCTTAAATCACATTCTCCTATCTTCTGACGTGTACGTTTAAAACAAATAGAAAAATGAATATCTTTCACCCAGCTCGTCATTTCAGAAGGTTCTTCATACCCATTATATGAAAGTATGATTTCTTCTTGTTTTTTTAAATGATGCAAAAAAGAAAATTTCATACCTTTATTTTACAACAACCTAAAAAAAGAAACAGATAATTCTGTTCCTTAATCTTTCATGATAGACGGGAAATCCGCATATGTAATGATACCTAATGGTTGTTCATTTGTTTTCCCATGTTCAGTGATTAGAATTGCCAACAAAGAATTCCCTTCACGAACTGCTTTATCAAACCCTTTAATAGCTAATTGTACATTTGAATTCTTAGATAGAAATAGTACTCTTTCATTTTCTTTATGAATCAATACATCTTTTACCAATCCATCACTTCCGTGTTCCAACGCAAATTTGGCAATCATACCCATTGTTAATAAACCAATATATTGTTTTTCTTCATACACTGGAATCTTACTTGTATCCATTTGTTCCATGATTTCATATGCTGATTGAATCGTATCTGTTTTCTTAACGATTTTTACTGGTTTACAGGCAAAATTCAAGATAGAATCATCCATCATTAATAAGCGAGAAATCCGTTCAATATTTTCTGTAACAGAGTCACATGGCTCCGCAATGATTTCTTGATTTTCACCACGCATATGTACAAGTGCATTTCTTAATTCACTATATTCTCTTAATTCTTCTTGATTGTTTGAAATAATATGATTATGAGAAGAAAGACGAGATAATAATTGCGAAAAAGGAACATACTTTGTCTCTCGACATAAAGATGTCATTTTTGCCTCAATTTGTGCATAGGCATCTAAAAATCTTTCTGCGTTAGTTTTCGATTCCATAATAATTTTTAATTGCGGAATAATAATATTCTGCAGCTTTCTGATAATTCGATTCACTTGCCCACGTATCTATATCTGATTGATTTGTGACATAGATTTGATCAGATATGACTACAGGAACATTACATTTTTCCATTAATTCCCATGTTTCTAATTGATAATCAGTTGTATCCGCACTATCAATGATTTCTAATTGGTAAGAATCATCATCAAATGGTTTGTAATATAAGTAATCTACACTAGGTGTCCAAGTAGATGAAGTAAAACTTTGCGCAATTGCTTGTGCGAGTTTCAATGAACTATCATGTGTAGAAGAAGAAGGAATATCTACATAGATTTCTTGTCCACTTCTAGAAGTATCTGGTGTACCAGATGCTTGAATACTTAAAACAATATCAGGTTGTTCTTGATTGATCTTTTGACTTCTTTCTTCTACGCTACTTGTCTTACTAGCTTCATGCGTTAATAAAACTTCAAAGTGACTATCTGCCTCCAATAAAGAAGCTAACTTTTCTACAACACTTTGTGAAAAATCACTTTCATTGATAATTCCTTGATATCCTGTATCCTCTCCACCATATGCTGCATCTAACGCTATTACGATCTTTGATTGATGGCATCCTGATAGTGCAGTACCTATTGTCAAAAACACTAACAATATGACTAATATGATAACCATAGGATCTTTCCATTGTTTTTTTATTTTCATGATTAGCCCTCAATATCTTGCAATCTTGCATCAGCAGCCATATGATCAATAATCATTTTCATTAATCGATCCATTTCAGAATGTTCTGAATATTCCGCTTTCGCAATAAAGTTGACTCTTCCTTCTTGTTTTAATTGTTGCGCAACAGAATCACTCTTAGAATAGACTGCAATCGATTTTCCACCATATTCCTTTACTAGTCTCATACAAGGAACATCTGTCAATCCATCCGCCACATAAACAATTCTTTCAAATGGTACAGGACGTTCAGACTTAGGAACATATTTATTTAAATCAACATCATCATTTACATCCAATACTTGTTTATTGATTCTAAAAATATATTGTGTTTTTGCGGTATAATTCACGACTTGTGCTGGCCATTTCGCAACATGCGTATCTTCATCATAATAATATCGACAAGCATAAATCTTCTTAAATTGTTCTGCAATCGTTGTAGATTGAATGATTTCTGTCATTCCCGAAGAAATAATGTAATGTTCCACTAAAAAACCAGCTTTTCTTCCATATTCATTAATTCTACGGAACCATGTATCAACACCATCAAACAATACAATATTTTTACCCAAACCAAAAAAGTCTTCTTTCTTTAATGGCTTTCCTGCTTCCGCAAATTTCTTTTCCAATAAATATAAATAAGCAGAAATAGAATCCATTTCATTTCGAACAGATACTTCTGTTACTTCATTCCAAAAAGCTACAGGATCATCATATCCAAGAGATGGAATCAATGAATATTCCTGCATATCTTTTGTACAAAGTGTTTTATCAAAATCATATACAATCGCTATCTTTTTCATATGTACACCATTATAACAAAAAACGTCCTCTTTCGAGAACGTTATCATTTAGAGTTCTAAGAGTTTTAAGATTCCTGCCACATAGATTTCAACTTGTTTAATCAAGTCTTCGATTGGACACCATTCATTCGCATTATGAATCTTGTAATCTTTTCCTTGGAAAGCACACCCAAACGCAATCGTATTATTAATTCCTTTTGCGTATGTACCTCCACCAATCACTAATGGTTCTGCATCATCTCCTGTTACTTCTCTATAAGCTTCTGTTAAGCTTTCAACAAGTGGTGAATCTACAGAATAGAATAAAGGTTCATGTGTGCCATGAATGATAATTTGTCCACCATCATCTTCTAGATATTTACTACAAGCTTTCATCACTTGTTTTCCAGTCATTGTAACTGGGAAACGAATATCTAAATTACCAGAAATAACACCATCTTTCATATGAATATAACCACAATTTAATGTTAATTCACTATATTCATCTTTGAGTTTTAAACCCAATCCTTCTCCATCTGTATTCAAACCAATTCTACTACAGAAAAAATCTACAAATGGATCTTGATATCCTGCTTCTTTTAAACCAGTCAATAAATATGCAATGGCGTTAACACCTAAAGTAGGCATACTTGCATGAGCCGCAACACCTTGTACAGTAATTTTTACTGTATTTTCATTTTCTTCAATTTCATAAGTAATGTTGTTATTATTAAATACATCTTCTAATTTCTTTTTTGAAAAAGAACACTTATCTACAACAACATAACAATTACTACAAACGATATTTCCAACAGTACCACCTTCAATATCACGAATACCCGTTTTCTTAGATACGTAATGTGCTGGCATCATTCCTTTTTCACCATTGATACAAGGAAAGTCACCATCTGGTGTAAAACCATAATCAGGTTGTTCATCATGATTAACATAATATTCCAAACACTTTGAACCAGATTCTTCATTACATCCCATAATCAAACGAATTCTTTTCTTCACAGGAATATTCATATCTTGAATGATCTTCAACGCAATCATACTGGCGACAACGCCACCTTTATCATCAGATACACCTCTTCCATAAACAATGCCATCTTTTTCTACCATTGTATATGGATCTGTATTCCAACCGTCTTCTTTTCTAGCAGGAACAACATCTAAATGTCCTACGATTGCGATCATTTGATCACCTTCACCCATTTCACCATATCCAATATAGTTATCTAGGTTTACAGTTCTAAGACCATCTTTTTTCAACATCTCCAAAGCAACTTCTAAAGCTTTCTTAGGGCCTTCTCCAAATGGAGCGTCTGCAGTTGCTTCTGCTTGTTCGCTGTTAATTGATACCAACTCATTTAATCTTTTTAAAATCTCATCACGGTATCCTTCGCTCATAGATCTAACATCCATGTCCAAAACTCCTTCCTGAATTTTAATGGTTTTATTTTACTATTTTTTTCTAAAAATGCGATATTTTTAAGCCAATTGGACAATGATCACTACCAAATATATCATCATAGATCAAAGAATCTTCTACAATATCTTTGATTCTATCACTCACTAAGAAGTAATCAATTCTCCATCCAGCATTTCTTTCTCGCGCCTTAAATCGATAAGACCACCAAGAATATTTCACACATTCGGGATATAAATAACGGAATGTGTCTGTAAATCCAGATGATAAAAGTTGTGTCATTTTTTCTCTTTCCTCATCTGAAAAGCCAGGATTCTTATGATTGTTTTTTGGATTTTTAATATCAATTTCTTCGTGTGCTACATTCAAATCGCCAGTGTAAACGACTGGTTTGATTTCATCTAAAGTTTTTAGATGTTTTTTCAACATTTCTTCCCATTCCATACGGAAACCCAAACGTACCAAACCATCTTTAGAATTTGGAACATACGCACATACAAAGTAAAAATCTTCATACTCTAAAGTGATGACTCTTCCTTCTTTTGTATCATCACCTTCAATTCCATATATCACATTTAATGGTTCTTTTTTGGTATATACAAGTGTACCAGAATAACCTTTCTTTTCAGCACTATTCATATACATGTGATAACCACTTGGTCTCATAGATTCTTCTAATTGATGTTCTTGCATCTTTGTTTCTTGTATCGCAAAAATATCAGCA
The DNA here is from genome assembly GCA_963661415.1 of Bifidobacteriaceae bacterium. GTDB lineage: Bacteria > Bacillota_I > Bacilli_A > Erysipelotrichales > Erysipelotrichaceae > Bulleidia. Next base: position 10,842 of record CAVLCI010000055.1, read on the forward strand.
TCAACTTCCTGAAAGAAATCCATAAACCCTTTATTCATGCATGCACGTAAACCATTAACATTCCATGAAATCAATTTCATCTCTTCAATTCCCTTGTAGCGTTCTTCAACCATTCTTGTTCTTCTGCACTCAATAATGGAGATACTTTTTCATAAACCATCTTATGATAATCATTGATTGCTTGAATTTCTGTATCATCTAAGTATTTCACATCAATTGCATCTAAATCATAAGGACAATATGTCATTGCTTCAAACTTCAACCATTGTCCATAAAAATTCTTTGTATCTTTCACAACAAGAAGATCATTTTCAATACGAATACCTAATTCATGTGGTAAATAAATACCAGGTTCATCCGTTACGATCATACCTTCTTCTAAAGGTACAGAAGGTCTAGCTGCAGTAGGCATTCCCCAACGAATTCCATGTATTCCTTCATGAACACCTAAAACATGACCAACACCATGTCCTGTTCCACATTGATAATCAATGTTGATATTCCACATTGGACGACGTGCAAGAATATCCAAGTTATTTCCTGTAGATCCCTTTAAGAATACTGCTTCTTGTAAATCAATATGTCCTTTCAGAACTAATGTATAGTATTTCTTTTCTTCATCTGTAATTGGTCCACAAACAATTGTACGAGTAATATCTGTTGTTCCATCTTTATATGTGCCACCAGAATCCACTAATAAGAATCCCTTTGGATGAACTGGAGAATATTTTTCTTCTGTAGCTGTATAATGCATCATTGCGCCATTTGCTTGATATGCGGCAATTGTCGTAAAAGATGGTTCAATGTAATCAGGTTGTTCTGCACGAAGTTCATATAACTTGTTTTGTGCAGATAATTCACTCATTGTATCAGAACCTACATTTTCTTTTACCCACTTAATGAACTTCACCATTGCGGCACCATCTTTTTCTTGTGCGTGATGCATCACTTTGATTTCTATTTCATTTTTTACAGATCTAAAATACATGATTGGAGAAATTTCATTTAAGATAACATTATCTGTATCAATATGTGTATAGAATTTCGCATTTAATGAACTTAATTGAACCCACAATGTTTGATGATGGAAAGAATCCAAATCATCACATAAAGCATCATACGCTTTTACACAAACACCATTGTTTTCTAAATATTCTTTTACATCAACGATCTTTCTTTCATCTACATAGTAAGTGACATCATCTTTTGTCACCATCGCAAAAGCATACGCAACAGGTGTACAAGGAATATCATTTCCACGAATATTCAATAACCAACATGGATCTTCTAACATCGTTAAAATCAAAACATCTGCATCCTTCTTTTCCATTTCTTTGCGTACCATTTCGATACGTTCTGCAGCTGTTGTGCCAGTATATTTTGTATCTAAAACATACAACTTTTCCATTGGCATTTCAGGACGATCCGCCCAAATTAGATCAACAAGATCTTCATCTACATGCATCTTTGCATTCTTCTTTTTTAAAGCATTGGATATCATCAATGCATCTTGTGCAGATACAACAGATCCATCAAATCCTAGAAGACCATTTTCAGGTGTATGATCAATAGCAAATGATAAAGCAGTAGGAACCCCTTCCTGTCCCATACGCATTAATTCAACACCAGTTCCTTCTAATTCATCTTCAGCTTGTGTGAAATATCTACCATCTGTCCATAGGCCTGCGAAATCTTTCGTGATGATCGTACAACCAGAATCTCCAGAGAATCCTGACATATAACTTTTACATTTGAAATAATCTGCGGTATATTCGTCAGAAAGATGATCATCTGCATTTGGCATATAATACACATCAATACTTCTTTCTTCCATTAATTTTCTTAATTTTTGAATTCTATCTTGTATTTCCATACTTTTTTACCTCACCTTGTTAATTATACGCATTTTACTAGTTTTGTGAACTATCGTTAGTTCAACCTAACCAAAACATTGAATGAATTTTAAGGATTTTCAGAAAACTTTGTGAATAGTATTATGGAGGTCCTTTTTATGAAAGATAAATTTTTCCC
>CAVLCI010000056.1:0-12474 GCA_963661415.1 Bifidobacteriaceae bacterium
GATTTTATTTTTATCAATCGTGCACATAAAAACCACACTTTATGATCCTAGACCATATCATGTGGTTTTTTTCATATTCTCACTTTAAATCTTCGCCGTTACTGTTAATGCACTTTTGATACCAATAATAAGAATCCTTTAACTTTCTTACCATTGTACCTTGTCCATAGTTATCTGCATCAACATAGATTTGACCATATCTCTTAGCCATTTCACCTTCACCATTACTTACCATGTCAACGCATCCCCAGTACAAATATCCCATCAGTGGAATACCATCAATTTCTACCGCATCTTTCATAGATTGAATATTCGCTCTCATATAATCAATACGATAATCATCATGTACTGTATCATCTTCAAACTTATCATTCCAACCAATACCATTTTCTACACAGAATAATTCACAATGATATCTGTTATAGAATGTATTTAACGCAATTCTCAAACACTGTGGATCTGTAGCCCATCCCCAAGCATTTGTCTTTAGATAAGGATTGGCAACTGTTCTTTGCATTGCGCCATTTCCTTCACCCTTCTGCATATCATCTTCCATATGTGTTGTTTGTACATGACTTCCATAACAAGAGAAACTCATGAAATCACAAACACCTTCTTTTAATGTATCAAAGTCTCCTTCTTCTGCAGGAATTGTGATGTTGTTTCTTTCATATTCCTTTAACTTGTACTTAGGATATACACCTGTCATTTGTACATCAGAATAGAACAATGTTCTATCTTCTTGTTGTTTTGCGAGTAATTGATCATATGGATCACATGTATAACCATAAACAGGACCAAACGCTAACATCATACCAACTTGAATATCAGGATGATTCTTATGCGCACTGATAACTGTTTTAGCACTCGCTAAAAACTGATGGAAAGTTGCATTTGCGATATTTTGTTCATCCGCATGAATCAAACCAGCTGTTACGTATGGTGCAGCTTCAATACAGTTAATTTCATTGAATGTTAAATAATATTTGCATAAACCATCAAAACGATCAAAACAAGTTTCTGCGTATCTTACAAACATATCTACAAGTTTTCTATCATTCCAACCATTAAATCTCTGTGCTAATGATAAAGGTGTTTCATAATGTGATAATGTAACAAGTGGTTCAATACCATATTTCTTACATTCTTCAAATACACTCTTGTAGAATTCTACACCTGCTTCATTAACTTCAGCATCATCTCCATTTGGAAAAATACGAGACCATTTCAATGATAAACGGAAACACTTAAATCCCTCTTCTGCACACAATTTAATATCTTCTTTATAATGATGATAGAAATCAGATGCAATATGTGAAGGATAATAATACTTGTCATCATCTAATAGACAAGGAATTGCTCCATCAGGTAAATGTCTTTCTTCACTTCCAAAACATAAAGGTGTAGAACCAGTTGTTCCATCTTCCTTTTTCCATGTAACTTGACGACGAACTGTATGAGAGCCATTTGTCATGACATCTGCAGTTGCTAGTCCTGCACCACCTTCAAATACGCCACCTTCATACTGATTGGCAGCTGTAGCGCCACCCCATAAAAAATCCTTACGAAATCCCATTTTAATATCTCCTTTTTGTAAGCAGTTTCATTATAGTCTTCTTCCATTCAAAAATCATCCCTTGTATTTCCAATTATCTAAATACATCAATTTAGGATAAAATAGTTATACTGCTTAAGAGGGGAATCTTATGTATAACCGTAAACAAATCAAAAAAGATGCGAAACAAACCATCAAACACCACTATTTCTTACTCGTTATTCTCTGTTTGATATCAGGTGTTTTGGGAAGTGAATTCACAAATGTATTAACTATTTGGACAACAAACTATGATACAGAAGTATCGCAAGAAGTTGAAAATATTCAATCATCACAAGTCATTGGTAGAAGTGCATCATTATCTACCGTCATTGATAATGTTGTTTCTGGAAATCTCGATGAAGCGAAAAGAATCGCCACAGAAACAAAAAAGAGTTACGAAAATGAAGTTGATGATTCCAAGAATCGTTTTGGTCACACAGAAGGCATCTTATCAAAACTCGTTGTTTCTTTTATGTCAGGAAGTGTTGTGATTACATTAGTCACTTCATTAGCACACATTACAACTTCAACAAGCATTTCTATCGCTCTCATCATTCTAGTCGCTTTTTTCATTTATCTACTTTATAACATTTTTGTTGTGGATTATTTTAGAATCATTCATAGAAGAATCGTTCTAGAAGCAGGCACTTATAAAAAAGTACCATTGTCACACGCATTTATCTCTCATTCCATCAAAAAGAATTTTAAAGCTGCACTTGCTTATTTAAGATGTTCCATTTATTTACTACTTTGGTGGCTTACGATCATTGGAGGAATTATCAAAACTTTCTCTTATGCGATGGTTCCATATATCATTGCCGAAAATCCTGATATCTCTGGAAAAGATGCAATTACACTTTCTAGAAAGATGATGAACGGCCATAAGTGGCAATTGTTTATGATCCACGTCAGTTTAATTGGTTGGTATCTTTTAGATATGCTGACATTAGGATTAACAGGTATCTTCTTCTTAAATCCATACATCACTACCATTGAAGCAAAGTACTATGAATGGTTAAGAGGTGTTAGTAAACAAAAGAACATTGAAAATATTGATTTATTAAATGATACATATTTATTTGAATATGCAGATGATGAAACACTACAAAATGCATATCATGATATCGCACAAGATGAACAATATATTCAATCTCATCCAATTCAACTAACAAAGATTCAAAAATTCTTTGCCTCAAACTTCTCACTATGGATTGGATCACTATCAAAGAAGAAAGAATTCCAAGCTCTAGAAAACTTAAAACATACAATTTCTGCAGAACACGATGCCTTAGAAAAGAAATCCTATCCTGTTAGATTAAATCCTCTATATAAACCAAGTCTCAAAAAGAGTGCACTATCCATTCAATATATCCGTTGTTATACAATATGGACACTCATCTTATTCTTCTTCCTATTTTCATTCATTGGATGGGCTTGGGAATGTACACTCATGTTAGTAACGCTCGGTAAATTTATAAATCGAGGATTACTTGTAGGACCATGGTTACCAATCTATGGAACAGGTGGCGTTGTTGCCTTATTACTATTAGCCAGACTCAGAAAAAATCCACCTGCTTGTTTCTTAGGTGCGCTCATTCTTTCCGGATTCTTAGAATATTCCACTGCATGGTATCTAGAAAATGCATATCATCAAAAATGGTGGGATTATACAGGTTACTTCTTAAATTTAGATGGCAGAATCTGTGCAGAAGGATTATTGGTATTTGGTGTAGGATGTTCGTTGGTCATTTACTTAGTAGCTCCATTATTCGATGTCTTTGTTTCTAAAACAAATAAAAAGGTAATCGTACCTTTATCAATTACCCTATTAGTACTATTTGGAATTGATTCTGTGTATTCCCACTTCCACCCAAATGCAGGCGAAGGCGTCACAAGTGACATTCAACAAGAAAATACATATTATTTATGTATAAACTACAAAGGAGGTTCTCTATGACATTTCAACAACTCGCAAACAAAAGATATTCTTCTAGAAAATACAAACAACAACCAATTGAAGAAGAAAAACTCACACAAGTACTAGAAGTCGCTAGATGTGCTCCAACAGCCAAAAACAATCAGCCAATTCAAATCTATGTACTACAAAGTGAAGAAGCACTCTCAAAGATACGTTCTATTACACCATGTGCATTTAACGCACCAACTGTCTTGATGCTTGCATATGATGAAACACAAGAATGGACAAATCCACAAGAAGAAGGTATTCATTCTGGTGTAGAAGATTGCAGTATTGTCGCAACACATATCATGTTAGAAGCAACAGACATCGGTCTAGCAACTTGTTGGGTAAACCTATTTCCTAACACAAAGACCGCACAAGCTTTCAATCTTCCACAAAACATTAAACCAGTATTACTTATGCCAATTGGTTATCCAGATGATGAACCATCTGAAAGACACACACTTAGAAAACCATTAGATGAAATGATTCATAAACTCTAAAGCTCCAACTTTAGAGTTTTTTTGTTTGAGATCCATATAAAAAATGTTACACTAAAATCACCATAAAGAGTGCGTTAGGGACAGCCCCAATAACCGCACAGCAACCTACCATTCGGCAAGGTGCTAAAGGCTGAATGATGGATCCATATGTATTTCCAAGGTCCATCTAACAATGGGTCTTTTCTTTATGATAGAAAACAAAGGAGATTATCATGGAAGAAAAAACAATAAAAATTTATGAAGGAACAACAGAAGCGTTCCTTGTATGCGACAACTCATTTAGAAGGAATGATGCACCATTTTATAAATGGCTTGATAAAGAAGGCTTTTCATTTGGTGGTCGTATTGGAAACTACGGTTGTCCTTGGATTCATATAAATATCACTCGCAAACAATATACATATGGAAAACCAGGTTGCAAAGTGGTAACACCAATTGGTAATCACGCAATTACACTTCAAGAATTCATGACAATTTATGACATATACAAAAAGTACGAAGGAAAAGAAGTACTTGTATTCCATAAAGAAATTGCTGATTACGATCAATAATTATCAGTTATTGAATATCAACATCGCAAATTCATCATACAAATTTCAGTTTATAACTTAAATTAAGTATTACAACTTTCATTATATTAAAGTACAGATATAAAGTTATGAATCGTCATTCCTATCAATCAAAACAAATTCCAAGATTTTAAAAGCGAGCTTCATTAAGCTCGTTTTCATTTCCTCAATATCGCTTGTACAGGACACACCTGCATACATTCTCCACACTGCATGCATTCTTGTTGATTGATTACCACTGGATCTTTGGCAGTATCAATACAAAGTTTCGGACACACCGCATAACATGTTCCACAAAGAATACATGCACTTGTTACATAATAACCACCATCTGGTATTTCATCTTTTCCTAAAGAAAAGATTTCTTCAATCACTTGGTTCTTATCTGTTGAATCAATGTATTGTCCTTCCCCTTCTTCTACATAAAATAATCCTTGTTGATTTTCATCTTTTAATACATTCCCATTGATTCTAATACTTTTTTGGTTTTTTAAACCAAATAAAGAAACATATCCTTGTTCCATCAATTGGTGATATAAATCTGTTTCTTTTCCCACAACAAAACCAATTGTATTTTCATAAGAAATCAATGAAATAACATTTGTGATGGGTTTCTTGTCTAGATCTAAAGTCGCTATTACGACTTGTTGAAATTCTTCTAAAATATCTTTTGCTTCCATACTAAACTCTTTCCTTTATCATTCTAACATACGATTTTACATAAACTTTCCATTTGTCTGTAAAGTCGTTTAACATTTTAAAACTATTCTATTTTCGTACCGTAGGAGGAAAGAAATTAGGTATGTTAAATAGAAAAAGTATTATCGGTGGCGCAATTGCCATGGCAATGTTAGCAGGATGTTCTTCATCTACTGCAGCCACTTCCGCAACAAGTGAAACAACTTCAGATTTTGATTCATCCAATGACATTACAGTCATTTCTAGAGAAAGTGGTTCTGGAACAAGAGGCGCATTTATCGAACTCACAGGTGTTGAAGAAAAACAAGGTGATGAAAAAGTTGATATGACAACAGATGACGCGCAAGTAGTAAACAGCACATCCGTAGTATTAACAACAGTTGAAACAGATCCATACGCTGTTGGTTATGTATCCCTAGGAACACTCAACGACAAAGTAAAGGCAGTAAACGTTGATGGTGCTGAAGCAACAGCTGAAGCAATCAAAGCTGGTAAATATAAGCTATCTCGTCCATTCAATGTAGCTACAAATGGTGATTCAACAAATGAAGTAGTGAATGACTTCATGGCTTATATCTTAAGTGAAGAAGGACAAACAATCGTTACAGATAACGGTTATATCGCAATTGATAATGCAGAAGCATATGAAGGAACACAACCTTCTGGAAGCATCGTTGTTGGTGGATCTTCTTCTGTATCTCCATTAATGGAAAAACTAATTGAAGCATATCAAAAGGTAAATCCAAATGCTTCTATCGATCTACAAACATCTGATTCCACAACAGGTATGACAAGTTGTGTAGAAGGTAGCTATGACATTGGTATGGCAAGCCGTGAACTCAAACAAGAAGAATTAGATGCAGGTCTTAAGAATACAGTCATCGCTACAGATGGTATCGCAGTTATCGTTAACAAAGAAAACCCAGTTGATGAATTAAGCAGCGATACAATCAAGTCCATCTATACAGGTGAAGTTACAACTTGGGATGAAGTAAAGTAATATCCTAGTTCGCAAAGCTTTCTTCTAACCAAGAAAGCTTTTTTCTACAAAGGAGTTATTATGAAAAAAAGTAAAGCACTCGAATCATTCATGAGATACGTGTTTACTGTTGCGGCATGCTTCTCCATCGCAGCAGTTGCACTAATTTGTATCTTTTTGATTAGTAGTGGTATTCCAGCATTCAAATCCATTGGTCTATTCAACTTCTTATTTGGAACATTGTGGAGACCTGGAAATGATATCTATGGAATTCTACCTATGATTGTTGGAAGTATCTATGTCACTGCAGGAGCAATCATCATTGGCGTACCTGTTGGTATCATGACAAGTATCTTTCTAACATATTATTGTCCTAAAAAAATCTATAAACCATTGAAAGCCGCAACAGAATTATTAGCTGGTATTCCATCTGTTGTATATGGTTTCTTTGGACTTATCGTAATCGTTCCTGCGATTCGTAATATGGAACTCGCGCTAAAGATTCATGGAAAAGGAAATTGTATCCTAACCGCTTCTATCATCTTAGGCATCATGATCCTACCATCTATTATTGGAGTATCCGAATCTGCATTACGTGCTGTTCCAAAAAGTTATTATGAAGGTTCATTAGCACAAGGTGCTACAAAAGAAAGAACGATTTTCAAAGTTATGTTACCTGCAGCTAGCTCTGGTGTTTTAGCTGGTGTTGTACTTGGAATTGGACGAGCAATCGGTGAAACAATGGCAGTTGTTATGATTGCTGGTAACCAAACAAAAATGCCATCTTCCATCTTTAAAGGCGTTCGTACAATGACTGCTAACATCGTTATGGAAATGGGATATGCTACAGGATTACATCGCGAAGCTTTGATCGCAACAGGTGTCGTATTATTCGTATTCATCTTATTGATCAATGCTTTAGTCGCTGCATTAAAAAGAAAGAGTGTAGAACATGCATAATACAAATTCATTAGAGAAACAAAAATATCCAGGTTCCACAATATTAAAATTCCTCATTTATTTCTGTGCAGTATTAACATTCTTAGTTCTCATATTCTTGATAGCTTACATTTTGATCAATGGTATTCCACACATTAATTTTGATTTATTCGCACTAGAATATACATCTGATAATGCATCTGTTGTACCAGCTTTGATCAATACTGTCATCATGACACTACTATCCTTGTTACTCGCTGTACCAATCGGAATCTTCTCAGCTATTTTCTTAGTTGAATACGCAAAAAGAGGAAACAAACTTGTTGAACTCGTCAGAATGACAACCGAAACACTACAAGGTATTCCTTCTATCATTTATGGATTATTTGGTATGTTGTTCTTTGTTAATAGATTAGGTTGGGGATTCTCATTGATTTCTGGTGCATTTACACTAGCTATCATGATTTTACCACTTATCATGCGTACAACAGAAGAAGCACTCAAATCTGTTCCAGATCTTTACAGAGAAGGATCATTTGGACTTGGTGCTGGTAAGTTAAGAACCGTATTCCAAATCGTATTACCTGCCGCAATGCCAGGTATTCTAGCAGGTGTCATTCTAGCTATCGGTAGAATCGTTGGTGAGACTGCTGCACTTATTTATACATCAGGTACAGTAGCCAAAATGGCAGAAGGTCTATTTAGACCAGGTAGAACATTAGCTATTCACATGTATTTATTAGCTAGTGAAGGCTTATATATGGATCAAGCATACGCTACAGCAGTCGTACTATTAGTACTTGTCGTAGGTATCAACGCATTCTCTGCACATATCGCAAAGAAAATCACAAAAGCATAGAAAGGAATTTTATGAGTAAGATCAGTGTACAAGATTTGGATCTCTATTACGGAGATTTCAAAGCTTTAAAAAATGTAAATATTGAAATTGAACCTAATGAAATCACTGCATTTATTGGACCTTCTGGTTGTGGTAAATCCACATTACTAAGATGTTTAAACCGAATGAATGACCTTGTTGAAGGATGTAAGATTGATGGAAAGATTCTATTAGATGGTACAGAAATCTATGGAAAGAATGTAGATGTCAATCTATTAAGAAAAAAAGTAGGTATGGTATTCCAAAAACCAAATCCATTTCCAATGAGCATCTATGACAATATTGCCTATGGTCCTAGAACACACGGCATCAAAAATAAAGCAAAGTTAGATGAAATCGTAGAAACTTCTCTTAAAAACGCAGCTATTTGGGATGAATGCAAAGACCGTTTAAAATCTAGTGCATTAGGTATGTCAGGTGGTCAACAACAAAGACTCTGTATCGCTAGAGCTTTAGCTTGTGAACCAGAAGTCATCTTGATGGATGAACCAACAAGTGCCTTAGACCCTATTTCCACTTCTAAGATTGAAGAACTCGTATTAGAACTCAAGAAAAAATATACCGTTGTCATTGTTACACACAACATGCAACAAGCAGTTAGAATTTCAGATAAAACAGCATTCTTCTTATTAGGAGATCTTGTAGAATACGGTGAAACAGATCAAATATTCTCAGTACCTAAAGACAAGAGAACAGAAAACTATATTACAGGAAGGTTTGGTTGATATTTATGAGAAATCGTTTTGATAATCAATTAGAATTACTACAAGAATCTATGACACAAATGGGAGACAAATGTCTTTCCTCTATCACAGATACAATTGACGCATTAAATACTGGCAACGAAAAACTAGCACAAGCCATTATGGCACGTACACGTACGATTCGTCGAGATGAAAGAGAAATCGAAAACATCTGTTTAAAGTTACTCATGCAACAACAACCAGTTGCATCAGATTTAAGAAAGATATCCGCATCTTTAAAAGCTGTTTATGACTTAGAAAGAATTGGAGATGTCGCTGCAGATATCGCAGAAATCGTCGCAATCGAACACGTATCTACTGCAGTTGATATCTTAAATATGAAAGAAATGGCAAATGCCGCTCGTAGCATGGTATACGATTCTATCAAAGCACTAAACACAAAAGACGCTGCTCTAGCACAAAGTGTCATTGAAACAGATGATATTGTCGATCAAGCATTTAACAGCGCAAAACAAACTTTGATTGATAAATTCTCAAAAGACGCTAACGTAGAATACGCATTAAATCTTCTCATGGTAGCGAAATACTTTGAAAAGATTGGAGACCACGCAGTCAACATCGCTCAATGGGCAATGTATGACGCAACTGGAAAACTTTAATCCATAGCATAAGAATGATCCTTAGGATCATTTTTATTTACTAATTTTCCAAAATACTTTATTATTTATTCGGAAGAAACCGAGTCGAAAGGAACCGAATAAAATGAAATTTATAGGAAGAGAAACAGAACAAAAAAAATTAGAAAAAATGATTCAAACTGATGAAATGAATTTCACTTTAATTTATGGCAGAAGAAGAGTCGGGAAAAGTGAACTAGTGAATCACGTGCTTTCTAAAACAAAAATCAAAAAAATATATTATGAATGTAAACAAGTATCTGAACAAAGCAACGTTTCCAGTTTAAGTGAAATCTTATCTGAATCATTCAATTATCCAAAATTAGCTTTTTCTAATATGGAAGAAATACTGAAATACATTTTTGAATGTTCCACAAAAGAAAAAATCGTTTTGGTTTTAGATGAATACCCATATTTAAAAGAATCCATTAAAGGAATTGATAGTATATTACAATCTCTTATTGATCAATATAGAAAAACATCTAAATTAACATTCATTATTCTCGGTTCTTATGTAGAAATTATGAAATCTCTTTTAGAACATGAAAACCCATTGTATGGAAGAGTTGATTTAACACTGAATTTAAAACAAATGGATTATTATGAATCCTCTCACTTTTATCCTCATTATTCACCAGAAGATAAAGTAAGAATTTACTCTGTTTTTGGTGGAGTACCTTATTACAACCGATTAATTGATGACTCCAAAAGTGTACAAGAAAATATCATAGATTTAATTGCATCCGATGGCGCAAGATTAGAAAACGAAGTTTCCATGTACTTAAATGCTGAACTTTCGAAAATAACAAACGCAAATGAGGTATTTTCAGCTTTATCTAAAGGATATTCAAAATACCGTGATATTCTTTCCCGGTCTCATGTATCTAGTGCTCCAACACTTGTAGATATATTAGATAAACTCATTCGAATGGAAGTTGTCACTAAAATATCACCAATTAATGAAACTGCTAATAAAAAAAGAGCATCTTACTTTATATGTGATAATTTATCATTATTTTATTATCGATACATTTTCAAATATTCTTCTCAGAGGAAAATTATGGATCCGAATGTTTTTTATCAGAAATACATCAATAAAGATTTTGAAGAACATTATGTTCCACATATATTTGAAGATATTTGTAAACAATACTTAATTCGAAAAAACAAAGCCGGAGAAATCAATCCAATCATACTTAATATCGGAAAATACTATTATAACGATCCAAAAAATCATAAAAATGGAGAATTTGATATTGTTACTGAAGATGAAAAAGGATATACCTTTTATGAAGTGAAATTCAGAAAGAAACAAATCAATGATGAAATGATTCAAGAAGAAATCAAACAAGTTCAAGATACAGGTCTACAATGTTATAAGTATGTTTTTTTCTCAAGAAGCGGATTTAATTCTCAAAAATACGATCAAGTAAAATTTATAGAATTAAAAGAATTATTTTAAAAGAGGTTCACATTAAAGTGAACCTTTTTGCATAATAAAAACAGCCAATCTTTCGACTGACTGTTCATTGTAATTCTATTGCTAATTAAGCATTTCTCTTCTTAAAGAAGAATAACATTCCAACAGCAAGTGTAGAGATGGTTGCTACAGAAGCATATAACGCAACATTCATTCCATCTGCTGTAGAAGGTGTCTTAGATGCCTTTGGTGTATCTGTATACATTACTGCATATGTTGAGAACTTATCTGTTTCAAATGTAATTGTTTTATTATCAGCATCAAATGTTGCTGGTAATACATCAACTACGCCATTATGAACTCTTACTACTTGATATGTTCTATCTACTGTATTCTTTGTATTGATGAGACTATCATCTAATGCAACTGTGAATTTAACAGGTGTTCCTGTTTCACTAACTGTTACATCATCACCAACTTTAACACCATTTTTTGATACAGAAGCTACTACTTTAAGATCTAAGTACATAGCAATCTTATTTGTAGAATTTAATTGTGCTTCAACTAATTTTTTATCTTCTTCTGTTGGTTCAGATTTACTAATTACAGTTTTCACTTCTGTTGTAGCTCCATCATTAATTGCTGTAATCTGTTCTTCAGAGAATAATCCATTATTCATAGCGTTTTTCACAACAGTAGATGCATCAACTGTAGAGGAAGCAGTAACATCAGTAGTTTCAGTATTTGAAGTTGTATTTTTTGTAGGATCAACAACTACATCTAAACCATTATCTAATCCGCACATTCCAAATTCGATGCAATAATAATAGTCATTATCAAAATCTTCTACTAAAGATCCTGGTTCTACAGTATAGAAACCATATGAATCAGCACCATCACAGTCAAAAGGTACACCAACGTTTTCTACAGCTTGTTTTAATAATTCATTTAAAGCTTCTGTCGCATCTTCACTTTTTGAAGATACTGTAAAATCTTTTACCAAAGAAAGAAATTCTTTTTCTACATTTTCAACAACTGCTTCACTATCTTCAACAATACAAATATGTCTATACACACCTGGGTATACTTCAATTATTGTCTCGCCAGTTTTTAAAGGTTTGATACCAAAAACATCAGTGTCAGCATCAGAACCACCGCCGATCCATTCAAAGAAACCTTCTGCTTCAACAGTAGTTTTATAATCAATTTGTGACCCAGCAAAAATAGGATGTACAATTTCAAAACAATATTGTTTACCTACCTCTACCACATAACTTGTTGATTGTGTTCCGTATAATTCCTTTCCAGTATTTCCGTCTGCTTTCAAAGTAACACTTATTTCTTCACTTCCTTCTGCGTATACTGGACTCATTAATCCAAACACACAAAATAAAGAAAGAACTAATGTTAAAAACTTAGTAATTGTTTTCATTTCATCTTCCTCCATAACTAACGTTTTCAACATCAATTTTAGATATATCACGATAACCGTAGATTTTAGGTATACGAATAGACTTGCTATAAATCAG
>CAVLCI010000057.1:0-12301 GCA_963661415.1 Bifidobacteriaceae bacterium
ATTTGTTATTTTATTGAATCAAATACAAAAGAAGATCAATCCGAAATTAAGAAAAGAAAACAAAATTCTAAAAAAAATAAATACAATTTAAAAAGAAGGAATTTCATTTCCTTCTTTTACTTTTGATCAATTCAATAATCCCAACAATACATATAAAGACAAATGACATCGCAAAGTATCCTAATAATCCAGCCACGATATCCTTAAAATCCATCGTTCCTGTCTTTGAGTACCATTGTGCAATTTCTATCGCAAATGTAATAACAAGTAACACTGTAAATACATAAAACCATGCAATCAAAATTGTTAGATGTTTCTTTGCCAACCATTTAAATAACGGATATAGAACCATCAACATCAATATTCCTAATATTCCAATAATCAAAAAATGCAATTGTTTATCAGAAAAATGAGATTCATATGCGTCATTTAAACTCAACAAATATGTATGTGCTTTGTAGATGATTTCAATTAAGAAATCTGTAATCTTTTTAATCATATCCCCTTGCATAAGAGATATTATACATCATCTAATTCATTGTGCTACTCTTGCCATTGCTTCTTGATAGTCTTTTTGATCTACAAATACATCATTCTTATATGGATTTTTCTTAGCAAGCAAAGATTTTTTGATAATGAATCCTAACGCAACCACATTGATTCCTAATGACAAAACAGATATGAATCCTTGCATGCTAACTGTTCCTAATACTGGAATACTACCTGCAGTTGTCGCAGCTGCGATCGTTCCCTCTTGATATAAAACTGGAACAACAGAAAATACTGATCCATCTTGAAACATTGGAAATACTTGTGCGAACATACACCAAATCGCTAATGTGTTCGCTCTATTTTGAATCCAACCACCTTTGTTCCATAAGGCATTGGCAAATGTAGGTGCTAATAACAATGCCAATCCACAATACCATGCATGTGTTGGAAGATTCAAATAAGTATATTGAAAGTTCCATACATCATAAGCAAGGATATAAACCCAAGTCATATCGGGCCATACCATATCTTTTTTATCTTTAGACGTATAAACACTCCACCAAGCTGTCATACAAAAAATATTGATGATTCCTGCAATACCATTCAGTAGATTCCACCATCCACCATATAGCCAAACACCTTCTGAAGAATACCACCATCCACCAGACAAGGAACCAGCACGAATCACACTTTCAAAATCAGATGCTACCGCAATTAAGATGTTAATCGCTACAATTGCAAATGGAAATGCTTTAAACCAATGTGCTTTTCCTAGTTTTCCCCATTGATACTTAATAATCATGAATCCAATGCAACCTGTCGCAGCAGCATAAAGTTTCGCATAATGGAACCAAGAATTCATGTGGACATAAGTATCATTATTCAATGCCCATTGCGAACCATTGCCAACTCCAATATAGATTGCAATGAAATAAATCGTTAGAGCTGCCAACACAACTCCAAAGATTCCAATACCGCCCCACTTCGTTCTAGCGATTTCATTAGCTAGAATCAGACCAACAAACACCAATAACCAACCTAAAAGTTGCCATCCAGATGTTGATCCATAGATTTGAAACAACATAAATTATATCCTCCACGTTTTTGTTATATTAATCATATTACTTTGTGAATTCTATAACAAGTTGTTTCCTTATTTTCATTCACTTTATTATTCATTCTAATAAAAACAGCACTGATGAATCTCAGTACTGTCTTATTTCTTATAAGCTTTTATGTAGTGTTTCAAGAACGACTTTCAAATCATTCACACCCATTTGACCAGGTGCACTTGCTTGTTTTGCGGCACCAAATGTCAAACAAGATCCAAATACTTCTCCAGCTAAACGGCTAATAACACCTGTTGCGGCCATAGACATTGTGATGATAGGACGATCTGCATGTTCTTCATACATTTCATTAGTTGCGGATAATAATGTTAGAACATCTTTCTTAGATTGAGGCATCACCGCAATCTTAGGAATATCTGCACCCTTTTCTTGCATCAAACACAAACGAGAGATGATTTCTTCTTTCGCTGGTGTTTTGAAGAAATCATGATTTGACATAACAACTTTTACACCAACTTCATGTGCTGTTGTAACGATTGCTTCTACTTCTTTATCACCTGTATATAATTCAACATCTACTGCATCTACATATCCAGATTTAGCGACTTCTTGGTTTAAAGTAACATAATATTCTGTAGAAACTTCTAATTCTCCACCTTCCTTTTTAGAACGGAACGTAGCTAAAATAGGTGTATCACCAAATACTTCACGAAGGTCTTTTGCCATAGCACATACTTTATCTGTATCTTCTACACCATCAAACCAATCCATACGCCATTCAATGATATCTGCAGGTGTTTCTGTAATTGTCTTTGCTTGTTCTAAAACATCTTCTTTTGTTTTTCCTACGATAGGTACACAAATCTTTGGTACACCAGCACCAAATTCTACATTACGAATTTTAACTGTATTCATTTTTATTCTCCTTTATTCATATTTTTTGTATATGCTTCATATAATTCATCTCCAACTTGTTGATGAATTGCATCATACACACTTTGTGAAGCATCACGCATTTCTTGAATCAATTCATCTGACAATTCAATTTCTTGCGTTCCACTTTCTTTAATTACTTCTAAACGATCACTTACTCTTTGATCACACTGGATACGTGAATAATCACGTGCAATACTAGCAGCTTGATCAATGATTTGTTGATCTTCTTCACTCAATTGATCATAAAAATCTTCATTTACGACCATAGATAATAAATGTGGTAGATGATTCGTTTTAATGACATAATCCTGTTGTTCATAGATCTTTCCTGAAACAATGACTTCATAAGGATTTTCTTGGGCATCAATCGTCCCTTGTTGTAAACCAATATATACTTCACTAAAAGCCATTGGTGTTGGATTTGCTTCTAATGCTTTCCAAAAAGCCAAATGATATTTATTTTCCATTGTACGAATCTTTATACCATCGAAATCGTCAATCGAATCTACCACTTCATTAGAAGTCATAACACGGAAATTCTGATCAGACATCGCTAATAAACGAATTCCATGTGATAAATATACTTCATTGATCAAGTTAATAAAACTTTCATCATCTAATGTATTTCTTAAATCTTCAATATTGATATACACCATTGGTAGATCAAATACCGCAAGTTCAGAAATAAAGTTTGCTTGTGTGGCTGTATTTTGAACAACAAATGGAATATCTCCATTCATACAACTTTCTACAAGCTCACGATCTCCTCCAACAGCACCATTATGATATGCCTTGATTTGAATTCTTCCTTCACTTAATCTTTCAATTTCTTCCACAAACTTATTAGTGAAGATGCCTGTTACGGTATCTTCAGGTGAATCATTCGCAATGATCCATGGAAAGGTTTGTGAAGCTTTGACTAAATCATCTTGTTTTTCAATACATCCCGTTAAAGTAAAAGTTAGAGAGATACTCATGATCCAAGTTAATATTTTTTTCATTGTAACCTCCCACTTTCTAATGCACCAACAACAATGCGATTGCAGGAATAAATGTTATCAACATTAACGCAATCAGAAAGAAAATAATCAAAGGATATGCTTTCTTGGCAATATCTATTACTGGTACATCAGTCAAAGAACTTGCCACAAATAAATTGATACCAATTGGTGGTGTTACAAAACCAATCGCTAAGTTAACAACCATGATAATTCCAAAATGAATTGGATCTACACCAATACTTGTAACGATTGGTAATAAGATTGGTGTTAAAATCAAGATTGCTGGACTTGTATCCATGACCATTCCTACAACAAGCAATAATACGTTGATAACCAATAGGATCGCAACACGACCATGTACTGTATTTAATATTAATTCTGCCGCAATATCAGGAATTTGTAAGATCGTAATAATGCGAGAAAACGCAACAGATGCAGCCAAAATAAATAAGATTGGCGCATATGTACGAATAGATTCCACACACACTTGATATAAATCTTTCCATGTTAATGTCTTATAGATGAATAATGAAATCACTAACGCATAAAACACAGAAATCACTGCAGCTTCTGTAGGACTAGCAACACCTGTATAAATACATCCTAAAATAATTACTGGTGTTAACAAAGCCCAAAAGCTTTCTAAGAAGATTTTCTTCAATCCTTTTTCATGAAGTGCCTTTACTTCCGCATGAATCTTTTCCTTATCTGCTGCATGTCTTTCACAATAATAAATCGTATAGACCATTAATAAAACCGCAATTAAGATTCCAGGTAAGATACCTGCCATAAACATCTTACTAACACTTGTTCCACTTGCCATCGAATATAAGATAAATGGAATACTAGGTGGAATAATGACACCCAATCCACCCGCAACCGCAACAATAGCGGTCACAAATACTTTGTCATAACCTAAACGTATTAACAAAGGAATGGTCATACTTCCTACCGCTGCAACTGTAGCAGGTGCACTTCCAGAAATCGCACCATAGAACAAACAAGTAATGATGACTGCACAAGGCATACCTGCAGTCGTATCCCCAATAAAATAACAGAAAATATCAAAGATTTTCTTACTTACACCACCTTTTGCCATCAATACGCCTGATAAGACAAACATTGGCACCGCAAGTAATGGAAAAGAATCAATTCCTCCAAACATCGAACGAATGCAATATTCTGCAGATACGGTAAAGTTTGGATTCAATATCGTAGGTGCTAAAGAAACCATCGTCAATGTAGCAGATATTGGAACCGATAATAACAACAGAACGATAAATAGGATAAATACAATTGCTGCTAACATCTTATTTACCCTCCCTTGGATCTTGATCAACAATCTTTTCATGTTTAATCATATGAGAAATATTCTCTATTTCATATATGATTTGTTGAAAAGAACGAATCATCGCTAAGGTAAATCCTACAAATGGTGCACATTGTACATATGCCATTGGTAATCCTAAAGCAGGACTTGTTTGTTTGGAGGATATTGCTAATTGTAAGTATTTATATCCATGAATCATTAAATAAAAGAAAAGGATAAATAACATGATGTTTAACAAAAGTTGTGCAATCACATATGCTTTTTTAGGTAACATTTTAATCACTTGATCAACTTTAATTGAAATCCATCTTTTAATACAATAACTAATACTAATAAAACAGGACCAAATAAACAAATATCTTGTCAATTCTTCAGACCAACTCAATGAATAGTTCAAAGCATATCGACAAAACACTTGAATTCCCATAATGATTGCCATCGCAACCAATAAGCCAATCAATAATAATTCTTCTAATTTGTCATCTAAAAAACGTATTACTTTCAAAACATCACATCCTTTTCTATTGCCAAAAATACGGTAACAAAATTACCGTAAGTTTGTCAAATACTACATTATGCTTATTTACCTACTAAATTTCTATAGCGCAAATTAACATATAATCCTAATAATACACCAATACCAGTTAGTACAATATTCATGAACATAACTTGACTAGGTGTCATATATCCTGCAGCTGTTAAAACAGTATAGTTACATAAGGATGATTCAAACATAACCAAAGCAGTAACAGTACCCTTGATCTTAGGAAATAACATATTACATACAGAAGTAACGATTTGAAGTAATCCACCTGCACCTGCCCATCCAATAACGAATGAACCAATTCTACACATGATAGGACTTGGTGCTACTAATACCGCAATTAACATTACAAAACAAATTGCAGGATAGATTAAGATAAAATTCACATCTTTAATTTTACTTGTTAAGATGGAAGTTACGATCAACGCAAGAATCGTACCTAAAGAATAATGTGCTTGCATCGCACTAGGATCTGCCCATCCAGCAACATCCATCGCATAGTTTTGTGCACAATTCAACCATAATTGGAATGTACCTGTACAAGTAAATCCAATCAAAATCATAGCGATAGCTTCTTTAGAGAAGTGTTGTACCTTAAAGTTCGAAATGATACCTCTTTTCTTCTTTTCACGAGGTTGCGTTTCTGTTTTACTATTCTTTTCTTCTTCATCTATTTCAGGAATTACACAGAACATTGCCAAAACCGCAAGAACTGCAAAGGCAATACCACCAATCCAGAATAATAAATTATAACTAGATAAACCTGTAGAAGTTGTTGTTACAACAACACCTAAGAAGAATGGTAATAACATCTGTCCAATAGAAATAAAGAATTTAATTCCCATTGTCGCAATACTAGGTGCTTCACAAATAGCTTCAGAAACTGCAGGATAAATACCTGTGTCTAAGAAAGAGTTAGCGATACCACCAATCACTGCGCAAACATACGCAACGACATAACCACCATTTGTTCCTAAATTAAATGCAAGTGCGATACCAATCAAATAAACAGCGTAACTAAATCCACCAATGATCATAGAAATCTTACGACCCAATTTATCAGATAGTGGACCCGCAAAAGGAAGAGCCAATAAACGACCCAATCCTAATGCAGCACTGATCTTTGTGATCATCATTGTTTCACAACCCCAACTTGCAGCTAATGATTCTTTAATGACCGCTTGTCCAAGTACGGAGCAACCAACACCATGAATGAAATAATTCAAATACATGACAATGATTGCAGGTAAGTATTTTTTATTTTTCATGTCTATTATCTTTCACAATTAGAAATCAAATCCCATGACTTCTTTAATGTATTCAACAGGCATGTCTTCTCCTGTCCATAGCTTAAATGCAGCAGCTCCCTGATATAACATCATTGGGAAACCATTTACGATCTGACATCCAACACTTTCAGCCATTTCTAAGAATTTTGTTTTTGCTGGAGCATAAACTGTATCAGCACAAATCAAATCCTTACGTAAGTAAGAAACATCAGGTAACCATGTTTGTCCTTCTAATGGTTTCATACCCATACCTGTTGCGTTTGTTAGTAAGTAAGAAGTTTCAATTTCTTTACGTAAAGCTTCTTTGTCATCTAAATCGAATAACTTAGCCTTGCATTTTGTATTTTCATTGATCTTTCTTACTGTTTCTTCTGCATTTGCCCAGAATTTATCTTTGCGGTTGAAAATAGAAATTTCAGCAACGCCATCTAAAGCAGCTTGAATTTCAACTGCAGTAGCAGCTCCACCTGCACCAGCAATTGTCATTTTCTTTCCGATAGGATCGATATGTGCATCTTTTAATCCAGCCATGAAACCAACACCATCTGTAATTGTTCCAGTTAATACACCATTGTCATTTACAACTGTGTTAACTGCACCACACATTTCAGCTGCTGGTGTTAATTTGTCCAAGTATTTACCGATAACAGTTTTGTTAGGCATAGAAACGTTCCATCCACGAACCTTCATAGCTCTAAAACCTTTTACAGTATCTTCTAATGTATCATTGTCAACTTCGAATGCTAAATAAGCATAGTCTAAACCAAGTTTCGCAAATGCTTCATTGTGCATCTTTGGTGATGAAGAATGACGGATTGGGTAAGCAACCAAACCAATCAATTCTGTGTGTCCTGTAATTCTTTCACTCATGTTTTTTCCTCCTATTAGAATGAATGATTATTCTAAATAACCTTTTGTTTTTAGTGCATTTAAGATGTTACGTCCTTCACCTGTACCATCAATGATACGACGAGCTCTGAAACTATCTCCAATGTTGATGATTTCTACATCCTTGTCATCAAATGCTTCATGTAGATCTGCTAGAATTGGTGCATAAGAACGCATTCCTAAACAAACAAATCCATAATCGAAGTCTAATTGTTCCATTTTGTCATTGCGTTTAACAATGAAATGATCAGGGTGAACTTCTTGTAATGCAGTAGATGTTAATACATTAACATGATTCTTTTCTAAGATTGCATATGTACCAATCTTTGTAACGATATCTAGATCCTTACCAACAACTGGTAACATTTCAACGATAGAAACTGTTGCCTTACGATTAGAGAAGAATTCAACAACATCTAGACCTACAGCACCGCCACCAACAACGACAACTTTCTTTCCTTCTAAGTCTTCAGGATAGTTATCAATATTGTTGATCATTCCTAGTATACCTTGAACACTGCTCTGTGGGTGATCAATATTTTCTCTTAGACCTGTAATAGGTGGTAATAGAGGTGTAGAACCAGTAGAGTTAATAATGAAATCTGGTTTTAAAGCTTCAATAAATGGAATTGTAGCTTCTGTATTTGTGAAAGTAATCAAGTTCTTTAAACGAGAAGCACGCTTGATTAAATAATCAGGGAAGTCTCTTAAACGCTTCTTTTCAGGAATCTTACTAATTTCAACGCTTAAGCCACCTAAATGATCGGACTTTTCAATCAAGAATGTCATACATCCTACTTCTGCAGCAGTACAAGCAGCTTCTAATCCAGCAGTACCACCACCAACGACAACGACATTACATGGACGTTTTACTTTATTAAATTTATAAGATTCACCTTCATTAACACTTGGGTTAACTGTACAACGAATTGGACGGTTTAGACCAATACGATGTCCACTACATCCAATGTTACAAGAGATACACTTACGGATTTCATCTAAACGACCTTCTTTAACTTTTAATGGCCATTGAGGATCTGCAACGAATTGACGTCCTAAACCAACAAAATCTGCTTTACCGCTAGAAACGATATCTTCTGCAACATATGGATCACGAATATTACCAACTGTAATAACTGGTTTATTGAACTTTTCTTTTACAGTTGTTGCCAAATAAGTTCTCCAACCATCTTTCAAATAGTTTGCATCAATTTGATATTGAATAGAATCAACTAATCCACAAGATACATCAATGATATCAGCTTCTTCTTGGTAATACTTCAATAATTCTAAAGTATCTTCTAGGTCACTTCCACCCTTTACAAATTCATCCGCACTAATACGAACTAAGATTGGGAAGAATGGTCCAACTTGCTCACGAACTGCTTTTAGGATCAAGCTTGCAAAACGTGCACGGTTTTCAGCACTTCCACCAAATTCATCTGTACGATTGTTTGTTAGTGGAGATAAGAACTGGCTAATCAAATAACTATGTCCACAATGAATTTCAACAGCATCAAATCCTGCAATTTGGGCTCTCTTTGCAGCTTTTGCGTAACTTTCTACGATTGCATAGATTTCATCCTTTGTTAATGGACGTGGTTTTGCGCCACCCTTTTTATTAGGTAAATCACCAGAAGATACTGGTTGCATATCAATTCTTTCTTCTACTGCACTAGCACCAGCGTGGTTTAATTGGATAGCAATCTTTGTTGCATGTTTATGAATTGTTTCTGTTAATTTGAACATTCTAGGAATATAAATATCCTTATCCAAACGCAATTGGGATGTTCCATTAGATCCAGATGGGAAATCAACACAGGCATTTTCAACAATAATCAAACCTGCTCCACCTTGGGCTCTTTGTTCATAGTAATCCATATGCAAAAAGCTCATTTCACCTGTGCTTTCCGCAAAGTTTGTTCCCATTGGAGTCATAACGATACGATTAGGAATCGTACATCTTCTAACTTCAAATGGCTGAAATAGTGAATTAAATTTTTCCATAGTGTCCTCCTGTTAACTTATTCACAAGACAATCACATTATAGAAAAACTAAAATATTTAAACAATTTATATTATTCGTTTTATTAATAGATTTTTTCTATAGGTTTGATATACTAATACTAGGAGAAAAAACGATGAATCTAAACCACTTATATTATTTTAGAGTGCTCGCAAAAACACAACACTATACACAAGCTGCAAATATTTTAAATATTACACAACCATCTTTATCACATGCCATTGCACAATTAGAAAAAGATCTTGGTTGTTATTTATTTGAGAAACAAGGAAGAAATGTACGTCTTACTAGATACGGCCAAATGTTCTATGAATATGTAGATAATGGCTTAAAACAAATTGAATTAGGGCAAAAAACAATTGAAGCAATCACAAGTCCAAACCAAGGTTGGATTCGTTTAGCGTTCATTTATACATTAGGTTATAACTATGTACCTCAAACTATCAAAAACTTCCATGCAATCCGTAAAAATACACAAATTAAATTCACATTGAAACAAGGAAATACAACAGATCTATTAAATGGTTTAGAAGAAGAAAAATTTGATGTTGCCTTATGTTCCTATCAAGAAAACCGCAATAACATTCAATTTGTTCCTATCACAACAGAAGAACTCGTTGTTGTCGTGAGTAAAAATCACCCTTTAGCCATTCGTAAAGAAATTAATCTTCAAGAATTACAAAACGAATATTTCATCTATTACAGTAAAGAAAGTGGAATTCGACCAATCATCGATAATTTATTTCACGAAAATGAAATTAAACCTAATATCTTATTTGAAGTAGAAGAAGATAGTGCTGTACTTGGATTAGTAGATATCAACTACGGTGTTGCGGTAGTGCCAGATATTCCAATGATTGATCATTTTAATCTCAAAAAATTAAAGATCACAAATCCACACAATCATCGTTATATTTATTTAGCAATGATGAAGAATCGTTATCTTCCTCCTGCTGTTCATGCATTCTCAAATTTCATTGTATCTAACGCAAATATAAAGGATTAATCAATTTGTGAATTTTTTACCATTTTCACTCAATTTTTATTGTATTCGCAATTCAGAAAGAGTATCATTAAGTCATGAATTATTCTAAGTCATTTTATTTTTACTTTAGATAGCCCTAAAACAAACCATGTATCATAATGGTTATTTTCAGTTTTAGGGCAATAAAAAGCATTCAACAAAACAGATTGAATGCTTTTTTTGGGATAAGAGTAATTCAGAAAAGAGGGAAGAAAATGAAATACGGATTAATCGGAGAAAAACTAGAACATAGTTTCTCAAAACAAATACAATCAAGAATCGCTGAAATTCAAAACATCAAAGATTTCCAATATGATTTTGTTGAATTAGACAAAGAACAATTCAAAGAATTCATGACAAAGAAAGACTTTAAAGGAATCAATGTTACATTACCATATAAAAAAGCAGTGCTTCCATACATTGATGTATTAGATGATAGTGCAGAAAGAATGGGTGCAGTAAATACAATTGTTAATCGTGATGGAAAACTATATGGATATAATACAGATTTTGGTGGTTTCTTATATATGGTAAAAGCACACAATGTCCATATGGAAGGAAAGAAAGTATTATTGATTGGTAATGGTGGAGCAAGTGCAGCAGTACAAGCTGTTTGTAAGCATGAAAAAGCTAAAGACATCATTGTAGTTAGTCGTAGTGCAAACAATGGTGCAATTTCCTATGATGAAATGTATACTTCCCATCTAGATGCAGATATTGTAGTAAATACAAGTCCTGTTGGAATGTATCCTAACATTGCCAATTCACCAATTGATGTTTCTTGGTTTCATAAACTAGAGTGTGTTCTAGATGTTGTATACAATCCAATTCTTACACGTCTTTGTTTTGAAGCACAAGAAATGGATATTAAGCGTGTCATTGGATTAGAAATGTTAATCGCACAAGCAAAATATTCTTTTGAATATTTTGAAGATATTAAATTTGATGATTCTATCATTGATGAAATCAAAAAAGAAATGTTAAAAGATCGTTGTAATATTGTATTAATAGGTATGCCAAGTGCCGGTAAAACAACGATTGGTAAGATGTTACAAGATAAACTAGGAAAGAAATTCATTGATCTAGATGATATGATCATCGAAAAAGCAGGTAAAACGATTCCTGAAATCTTCCAAGAATCTGGAGAAACTGGCTTTAGAGCCATCGAAACAGAAGTCGCTATTGAAGCTAGTAAAATGAATAACATGATCATTGCGACTGGCGGAGGAGCAATTAAACACAAAGTTAACATGGATTTCTTACGATTAAACGGAATCACAATCTATATTGATAGAGATGTAGATAAACTCATCAGTTCCGATCCAAATAGACCATTATCCAGTTCTAAGCAAGCATTACAACAAATGCACGCAGAAAGACAACCTCTATACCAAAAATACGCTGCTTATGTAGCAGATAACAATACAAACATCGAAGAAACAGTTAATGATATTGTAAATGCCTATCACAGCATTCTCATTGACGCAGTAGCAGATTAATCCATACAACATTCAGCATAAACATAAAAGTCTAGAATTAAGCTTAACAAAGCCATATTCTAGACTCTTTTTATTTTCAAACTGTTAAAGAAAAGAACCTGAATTTTACTTCAAGTCCTTTTCATATCTTATAGATTATTGTGCATTTTCAGATGTTTCTTCATCTTCTTCATGCCATTTTCTAGCAAAGTATGTAGATACG
>CAVLCI010000058.1:0-12257 GCA_963661415.1 Bifidobacteriaceae bacterium
ATTCGATTCTTTTTGAAAAAACAATTTGTTGATATGGAGAGTGGTTAGGAAAAATGTTAGAATATGTTCTATGAAATTGATAGACAAAGTTGAAGAAAAATTAAATCGAGATATATCTATTCATGCATTAGTAAAAACTGTTTTGATTCTTTTAGTGATATTGTTATTTCTACAAACAGGAACTTTTTGGAATTGGATCTTTCATACAACATGGAATATTTTATGCCCATTTGTGATAGGATTTGTAATTGCATATATTTTAAGAGCACCAATTTCATTTGGCGAAAAGCATCATATCAAAAGGGGCGTAATGATTGCGGTATGTTATATTGTGATAGCGCTATTTGCGGTATGGCTAGTTAGTTCTATTGTTCCTATGATTTTATCTAAAACAGGTGATTTTATTAATTCTATGATTAATGGAGTTAATTGGCTGACACAAAGATATCAAGAGTTTTCAAATAATTCTACCAATGATGAATGGTTGATTTCTCTTGTTCAAGAAGCAACAAAATCTTTAAAGAATATTTCTTCCTTAATACCTCAAGTTGGAAATACACTACCACAATTATTAACTAACGCAATTGGTACAACGACAACTGGAATGTTCGCTATTATCATTTCTATTTTTATGTCGATTGAATGGGAGAAAATTCGTTTTGAAATCTTGAGAATCGCAAGAAGAATCTCAAAGATGTGTTTTGAATGTACATTAGAAATCAATGAAGAAGTATCTAGTTATATTAGATCTTTATTAATTTTAATGATTATTAAGTTTGTAGAATATTCTTTGGTTTATTTATTGATTGGACATGAAGATTGGTTGATATTAGCGTTAATGACAAGTATTTCTTTGTTGATTCCTTATATTGGGCCAACAATCGTAAACTGTATTGCGATATTGACAGCTTTATCTTTACCTGTTGGACGTGTTGTTATTTTGATCATATTGATTGTTGTATTATCACAAGTGGATGAATACGTAATTGCACCATTGGTACATTCTCATAATACTTCTGTGACACCACTATGTGCTTTATTATCGATTTTTACATTTAGTACATTGTTTGGTATTGTTGGATTAATTGTTGCGATTCCTGCATTCTTATCTTTACGTGTAGTTTATTTGAAATTTCGAAAATTAGATGAAGTAGAGGAGAAGGTATGAAAAAGTTCTGTTTGCGATTGCTTGTAGTGAGTTTATTGTCTTGTGCTCTTTTTGGTTGTACAAATCGTAGAACGAAGATTTTATATACGGTTTATCCTTTAGGATATGTGATTGAGCGATTGGTTGGGAATAATCAACAATATCAATCCATTCAAGCAGATAATTCAATCATTCAAAAAGCAACAATCATAGATAATTTTGATGATGCACTAGAAACAGGAAAAGTATTATTTCATATTGGAGATCTTGAACCATATTATGTATCACATTCTATGGATATCAAAAATAATGGAATCTTGGATGTGGATCTATCAAGTGATAATGCAGTATATGCTTTTCAAAGATACACAAAGGTGTTAAATGAAGATGGAACATATACGTATGAGGCATCTCCATATTATGAAGGAAATACATTTCAATCTATTGATATGTATGAAAAAGATCTATGTTTATGGTTGGATCCAATTTCAATGTTATCTGTTGCGAAAGATATCAAAGATTATTTGGTGAAAGACGATGCTATTCATGCGGAAACAATTGAGTCCAATTATGAAGAATTAGAAGAAGATTTGATCAATATTGATGCACAATATCAATATCTTTCAAATACGCTTGAAAAGAATGGTGAAAAGATTCGCTTTGTATCCATGTCTAGTTGTTTTGGATCATGGCAGAAAGCATATGGATTTGAAATCTATCCTGTTGTATTGAGTCGATATGGTTCTCTTCCAAATGAAGAACAATTAGAAATCATTGAAAAAAGAATCTTAGAAGATGATGTACATTATATTGCGTATGAATCTAATATGAGTGAAGATATGATTGCTTTGTATGACAGAATCAAAGAAGAATGTAATCTTACAAGAATTGATTTAAGTAATTTGTCATCTTTGTCTGATGAAGAGTCTAATGCTGGAAAAGATTATATTTCTATTTCTTATCAAAACTTACAAGCTTTAGAATCAATCATTGAAACAAGTGAGAACGAGTAAGGCAAGAAATTGCCTTATTTCTTAGGAGAATTGTATGAAAAAACTATTATTAACAGATGGAAATTCAATGTTATTTAGAGCATATTATGCGACTGCTTATGGTGGAGCTAGAATGACAACAAGTGCAGGGATTCCAACAAATGCAGTATTTGGATTTGCTAGTATGATGCAAAAAGCTATTGATATGATTCAACCAGATGCAATTTTAGTTGCGTTTGATGCAGGGAAACATACATTTCGTCATGATTTATATGCAGAATATAAAGGTGGTAGAAAACCTACACCTGATGATCTTGTTCCTCAATTTCAACTTGTACGTGAGTATTGTGATGCATATCATATCAAATGGATTGAAATGGAAAATATTGAAGCAGATGATTTAATTGGTACTGCTTCTAAAACATTTTCTGATACAGAAACAACGATACTAACAAGTGACCACGATTTATTACAATTAGTTGATGATACAACATCTGTTTTGTTGATGAAAAAAGGAATCACAGACATGGATGTTATGACACCTAGTAAGATACAAGAAACAATGGGGATTCAGCCAATTCAAATCATTGACTTGAAAGGATTGATGGGAGATAGTTCAGATAATTATCCTGGAATTCAAGGGGTTGGTGAAAAAACAGCGATTAAGTTAATTACACAATATGGTTCTGTTGAAGGTGTTTTGGAACATGAATCTGAAATTAAAGGTGCTTTAGGGAAGAAAGTAATTGCTGGACATGATAATGCATTGTTATCTAAAAAGTTAGCGACTATTAAAACAGATGTAGAATTACCATTCACGTTTGAAGAACTCTTATTTCATCCTAACTATGCAGATTTGGTTTCTTATTTGAAATCATTAGATATGAACAAGATGGCATCACGTTATGAAGGAATGTCTAGTTCTACACCAATCATTCAAGAAGCAGTGAAAGAAATATCTTTTGAAAGAGTAACAAAAATTCCATCTTCCTTTTTGAAAAAAGATTCGTTTATTTTTATAGATGAAAATAAAGCGAATTTCATGCAAGGGGAAATTTATGGCTTTGCGTTTTGTAGTGATAATGAATCCTTTTATATTTCATTAGAGGATGCAAAAAAAGATACAGAATTATTAGAATATTTGAAACAAGAATTGCCTCACAAATGTGGTTATGATATCAAAAGAAATATGCATTTATTAGAAAAAGAATCGATTTCAATTGCATTCTATGATGATACGATGATTCTTGCTTCGTTATGTGATTCTACACTAACTTCCACAGAAAAAATCTTAGATGCATTTGGATTGTCTACATCGATTTCTTTTGAAGATGTTTATGGAAAAAATAACAAACCAGTTTTATTTATAGATGAAGATTCACAAACAAAATATGCATGTGAATCTGTACAAAATATTCAAAAATTATATAATTCCACAATTCTTAAACTGAAAGAATATGGAATGGAAAAATTATATCGTGAGATTGAAATGCCTCTTACTGAAATCTTATATCGTATGGAAAAAGAAGGGATTTCAGTGGATATCAATGTATTAAATGAGATTGCTGATGATACGCATACACGAATTCAAAAAGAAACGGAAGAAATCTATCGTATCGCGAATAAAGAATTTAACATTAATTCTCCAAAGCAATTAAGTGAAGTTCTTTATGATGATCTAGGTTTACCTAGTGGTAAAAAAAGAACAACGAGTGCAGATAAATTAGAAGGTATGGCAGGTTTGCATCCAATCATTGATCATATTTTAACTTATCGTAAATTATCAAAAATCTATTCTACATATGCGGAAGGTTTGAAGAAATATATCCAAAATGATGGAAAGATTCATACGATTTATAATCAATGCGCAACACAAACTGGTAGACTTTCATCTTCTGAACCAAATTTACAAAATATTTCTGTTCGTGATGAAGAAGGGAAACAAATTCGAAAAGCTTTTAAACCAGAAAAGAATTGTTTGATGATGAGTTGTGATTATCATCAAATCGAGCTAAGAATGTTAGCACATATGGCAGATGAAAAAAGCTTGATTGATGCATTCAATCAAGGTGTAGATGCTCATACAAAAACAGCAATGGATATTTTTGATGTATCTAAAGATGAAGTGACTTCAGAAATGCGTCGTAAGGCAAAAACAGTGAATTTTGGTGTTGTATATGGAATTAGTGAATTTGGTCTTGCGAAACAAATGGATATATCTCGTTTTGAAGCAAGAGATTTTATTGACCGTTATTATGAGAAATTTCCTGGTATTAAGACATACATGAATGAAATCGTTAAAGAATGTGAAGAAAAAGGTTATGTCACAACATTATGTGGAAGACGCAGAGAAATTCCTGAGATTCATAGTTCACAACATATGATTCGTGAATTTGGAAAAAGAGCAGCAATGAACGCACCAATTCAAGGATCTGCTGCAGATTTGATCAAGATTGCGATGATTCGTATTGATCGAATGATGCAAGAAAAGCATGTTTCCAGTAAGATGATCTTACAAGTGCATGATGAATTGATCTTTAATGTAGTTGAAGGGGAAGAAAACATCATGAAAGAAATCATTATAGAAGGCATGAATCATGCAATGGAACTTAATGTGCCACTTACAAGTGAATGTGCAATTGGAAAAGATTGGTATGAGGCAAAGTGAGGTAGTTAACATGAAGATTGGAATTACAGGTACGATCGCATCTGGAAAAACAAGCGTATCAATTTTGTTTCGAAGAATGGGATTTTGTGTATTTAATGCTGATCAATACGCAAAAATGACAACCCATGCATCAAATCCTTGTTTTGGAGAACTAGTAGCCGTTCTTTCAGAAGAAGTATTAGATGAATGTGGTGATATTGATCGAAAGAAAATGGCTGATATGATATTCCATGATGAAGAAAAAAGAAAACAAGTCAATGCTATCGTTCATCCATATGTGATAGAAGGGATGTTACGCTTTTTTGAAAATCATAAAGATCAAAAAATCATTTTTGCGGAAATTCCTTTATTATTTGAAGCAAATATGAAAGAATATTTCGACAAGATATTAGTTGTTTCTTGTTCGAAAGATACCGCAATTAAACGCATGCAAGATGATCGTGATTATAGTGAAGAGCAAGCGTTGGCTAGATATGGTTCACAATTAGATCCAGAATATCAAAAGGAGAATGCAGATGATGTGATTCTCAATGATGGTGATCTAAAGGAATTAGGAAGCAAAGTAAATCAATATATCGCTACATTAAGAAAGGAAATGAGACGAAGCAATGGAGCTTAAGATGAAAGACACATATCGCATCTATACTACAAGAGACTTATCAACTTCTGATATGGATGTTTTAATGACGCTTTATCAACCTTTGATAGGTGGAGATGCAATACTTGTCTATCTTACTTTATATGCGGAAAGTAGAAATACACATGTAGGTATGCGACATGCACGTTTGATGAATTTAATGAATTCTATTCAAATTGATACATTTGAACATGCAAGAATGAAGTTAGAAGAATATATGTTGATTAGAACATTTGTTAAAGAAGCAGATCGTTTTAATACATATCTTTATATGTTACAAACGCCATTATCCGCAAGTGACTTTTTATCATCAAGCTTATATGTGAATCGTTATATTCGTGTTGCGCAAAAGAAAACATATGAAGAAACAATGAGTAAATATGGTTCTATTGCACTCAATACAGCTGGTTATCAAGAAATCACTGTACAAGTTAAAAATGTTAAAGAAGATGAATTTGATAACAATGTTGTATATACAACGGTTAAACCGAAATTTAAATTTCAAGATGAAGATACAACGATTCATTTTGACTATGAACATTTTTTCGCAACAACAAGTACATTTATTTTTCCTGCAGAATTAAGAACACCAGAAAATCTATCTTGTATTGGTAAATACGCTACTTTATATGGTCTAGATGCAGATCAAATGCGTATCAATGTTTCTAAATCAACCTATCCAGAATCTATGACATTTGATAAAGATAGATTATTAGAACTTTGTGAACACACGAAACCTAGTATTACAAAATCAAAAGATCCTTATGATCTACCACCAGCATCTTTCTTACAAAGTAAACAAAATGGTGCAGAATTAACATACAATGATAAAAAGATCTTAGAACGTTTATCATTAGAAATGCATTTTTCGCCTGTAGTCATTAATATTATGATTGAATATATTTTGAAAGAATCTGATAATCGTTTGGTGAATAAGTTTGTGGATATGGTTGCAGGACAATGGGCTAGAGATGGTGTTTCCACAAAAGAAGAAGCAATTGAAGAAACAAAGAAAGTCTTCAAAAAGAAAACATATTATCAAGCGAATATGAAAGTTGAAATGCCAGAATATATGAAACAACAAAAAGAGGGCACTTTGAAAACAACACCTGTTTCAAAAGAGACATTACAAAAGGCGAAAGAATTACAAAAGAAATTAGGAGGTGAATAAGATGGAAAAAGCTATTTTTCATGATGTTCGTAGTGAACAACAATTACATGAAGTTGAACAACTATCTGCCTCTTTAAAGAAAGACCAAACTTTATTAAATCTAATGAATCAATACCAAATTCCATTAGAACATTTAGATACACATCCCTATAAAGTATTATCTTGGTATAAAGAATGTATAAATTGTCTTTCTTGTAAAGGATTAGAATTTTGTAAGCAAAAAGAAACTGGTTATTTGAATCAATTGGTGGATGATGGTTTTCTACATATTGAAAAATATGCCTGTAAATATATGCGTGAAAAAATCAAGGAACGTAAGCACTTAGAAAATTTCTTAGTTAATGATATGCCAGATAATATGGTAACCAATAGTATGAAGAAGATTGATTTAGATCATGAGAAAGAAGAATATGTTTCTTCATTTACAGAATGCATAAACGCATTAGAAACAAATCAAGGTATTTATTTATACGGAACTTTAGGTTCTGGCAAGACCTATTTAAGTGCTGCAGCTTGTAATCAATACGCTAAAAAAGGGAAAAAAGTTGCGTTTATTCATTATCCAACATTTATTCAAAGAATGAATGCAAGAATTCAATTTAAAGAATATGAATCAGAGTTAGATAAATTAAAATATGCATACTTTTTAGTGATTGATGAAATAGGTGGAGAAACCGTTACAGAATGGAATCGAGATTCTATTTTATTACCACTTTTAAACGCAAGATATGAAAAAGGATTGCCTACTTGGTTTACAAGTAATGAAGATCTTAAATCTTTAGAAACGCATTTCCGTTTCAACAACAAATCTAAAGAAGAGGAAGTTAAAGCACTGCGTATCATGGATCGGATTCGTGCAATGGCAAAACCGGTAGAATTAGTTTCAGAAAATCGAAGAATGTATCGCTAAAAAATGCATTCTTTTTTTCTTTTAAAATGTGAAATTTAAGTTAAAAATAAGTTTTAAAAAGCTAAAATATGTAACCGATTTCAGAATATCCAAAATATGTAAGCGTTTAACAAATAATTTCAAGAAAATTGTGAAAAATTTATCTTTTTTTTTGAATTTTGCAATGCTATTATAATCGAGGTATTCAAAAGGAAAGGGTACAAATATGGTAAGAAAAATTGGAGTTCTTACATCTGGTGGTGATGCACCTGGGATGAATTCAGCAATTCGTTCAGTTACTAGAATTGCGTTAAACAATGGAATTGAAGTTGTTGGAGTTTATAACGGATACAGAGGCTTATTAGAAAGCAATTTCGTATCTTTGACTAGAACAGATGTATCAGATATTCTTGACCGCGGTGGAACGAAATTAGGCACAGCTAGATTGCCTGAGTTTAAAGAAGCTGAGATTCAAGATCAATGTATTAAGAACTTAAATCGTGAAGGAATTGAAGCACTTGTAGTTGTTGGAGGAGATGGCTCTTATAGAGGCGCACTTTCACTAACAAAAAAAGGAATCAATTGTATAGGGTTACCTGGAACAATTGACAATGATATTCCTGGTACAGATTTTACTATTGGATTTGACACTGCATTGAATACGTGTATAGAAAACGTCGATAAATTAAGAGATACTTCTTCTAGTCATCATCGCTGTTCTATCGTAGAAGTTATGGGAAATCATTGTGGAGATTTGGCCTTATATACTGCAATCTCTTGTGGGGCAGAAATGGTCATTACTCCTGAAACTGGATACGATGAATTAGAAGTGATAGAAAATCTTAGATATTTATCTGATGCGGCAAAAAAGAACCATGCAATCGTGATTATATCTGAAAAAATTACAGATACAGATGCTTTGGCAAAGAAAGTTTCGTTATCAACAAACTTCTCTGGTCGAGCAACAGTATTAGGTCACATTCAACGTGGTGGTTCTCCAACACCAACAGATCGTATGTTAGCATCTCGTATGGGTGAAAAAGCAGTCGATCTATTGATGGAAGGAATTGGTGGACATTGTGTTGGTATCATTGACAATGAAATCACATCAATGCCTATTCAAGAAGCATTAGAAAGACCTAAGAAGAGTAGAAAGCAGTTATATCGTTTATTTGATCGTTTAGTATAAAAAGGGGAATTATGAAACATTTATTTAAAAAAACAAAAGTCGTATGTACAATCGGTCCTGCATCAGAAAATGTAAAGACATTAACAGAATTAGCACATGCAGGAATGAACATTGCTCGTTTAAACTTTTCTCATGGAACTCATGAAGAACACTTAGCTAGAATCCAAATGGTTCGTCAAGTATCTGAACAAACAGGTATTAATTTAGGTGTTGCTTTAGATACAAAGGGTCCTGAAATTCGTTTGGGTAACTTTGTAAATGGTTCTGAAGATTATGAAATCGGTGATATCGTTTATATTGAAAAAGAAGAATGTGAAGGAACAAAAGAAAGATTCTATATTCAAGTTCCTGAATTATTCGATGACTTAAAAGAAGGAAATGAAATCTTAATCAACGATGGTAAGATGAGATTGACAGTTCTTTCTAATAGTGGAACAGAATTGAAATGTAGAGTAGAAGTAGCTGGTCCTATTAGCTCTCATAAGGGATGCAACGTTCCAGGTGTTAAGCTTTCTATGCCATTCCTTTCTGCAAAGGATGAAGCTGATATTCGTTTTGGATGTCAAAATGATGTAGACTTTATCTTTGCTTCATTTACACGTCGTGCTTCTGATGTTAACGCAATCAGAAAGATTTGTATTGAAGAAGGAAAACCACATATTAATATTATTGCGAAGATTGAAAACCAAGAAGGTTATGATAATGTAGATTCTATTCTTGAAGTTGCTGATGGTGTCATGGTTGCACGTGGTGACTTAGGTGTAGAAATTCCTACAATGTTAGTTCCTGTATATCAAAAGCATATTATTCGTCAAGCTAATATCATTGGAAAACCAGTTATTACAGCAACTCATATGCTTGATTCTATGACACATAACCCAAGATGTACAAGAGCTGAAGCATCTGACGTATGCAATGCCGTATTAGATGGTTCTGATGGTGTTATGTTATCTGCTGAAAGTGCTGCAGGTGATTACCCAGTTGAAGCTTGTGAAACAATGAGTGAAATCGCTGAAGAAGCTGAAAAGATTCTTCCATACAGAGAAAGACTTGACTGGTTGAAGACAACTAGCAACAAGACAGTACAAGATGCAGTTTCTATTGCAATTTCTGATGCAACATTAACATTAGATAATATTGGAGCAATCGTTGCCTTTACACAAGGTGGTACAACTGCTCGTCGTATTTCTAAATTCAGACCAAATGTACCAATTATTGCGGTAACATTTACAAAGGATACACAACATAAGTTAGAATCTTATTGGGGTGTCATTCCAGTTGTTTCTGATGTACAAAACACATTAACAAATGATGATGATCTTGCATCATTGTTCGCAAAAGATTTCGGTGTTAAACCTGGTCAATTAATTATCATTTCTGCAGGCTACCCAACAGGTGAAGGTTCTGCAAATATGATGAAGATTGTAGAAGTTAAATAATTCCTAAAAATAAAAATACTCTTAGATGATATAATCCCATCTTTGACAGTTGAAAAAGTATAAAAGTCTGAAATATTGCTTAATTAAGCTTTATTCCAGACTTTTTTGTTGGGAATTATTGTTGTATGGACTATCGTTTTTAAAATTTTTTTGAGATTTTGTTTAAAGTCTTTGGTAGATAGTGTTTTTTGTTTATCTGAAGTGCTTGTATCTGCTCTAATGCATCTAATATATCTGAGCCTGTATAACATGCTTTGAAATAGATTCCTTCACAATCTACTACATTCATGTTTTTTAACGTTGTGATAATTTGGTCTGTTGTGAAATGTGTTCCATTTCTATCTAATTTCACTTCTAATAATCTATAAATCAGAAGTGCTGTGTAACAAATTAGAAAGTGTGCCTTAATTCTTTCTTCTTTCCAATGGTACACGGGTCTAGAAGAAAAGTTTGTCTTCAATATTCTGAAGCATTCTTCAATCTTGTATCTTTGTGATTGAATAGCTAATATTTCTGCTTCTTTCATATCAAATATATTCGTAGCTACTGCGTAGAATCCATCATACTTCTCTTCTTCTTGTATTCTTTCTAAATCTAGATAGAAATCTTTCTTATCTTTTTTGATATCAGATTTAATGAATCTTGTTATATCGTTTGGACCTTTTTTGTATGTTTCTGGATCAATGTGCTTTAGATAAGTCTTGGCTCTTTCTATCTGTCTGTTTCTTACTTTCTTTTGGTATTCTGCCATCTTTCGGTTATATGTGATAATGATTCTTTGTTTGAGGTTACCTTTACTTTTGACAGTTCTTGTTTTTCCGTTTTTAAGCTGCTTGATTTCAGTAAGGCCTAGATCGACTAGGTTATCCACTTCAACAGATTTGTAAATATACCCATCGTAGTAATTTTTATTATCGACTTTTGTTTTATCAAATGCTTTCATGAATTCTAGAGAACACTTTTCTCCCGTTCCTGAAAATCTATAGTCGAAATCATTGAATACCGCTTGTTTAACTGTATTATTCAATTTTTTAATTGATTGTGTCACGACAAATTTACGTCCACCCATATCATTGAATAGTCTTGTGTTTGTATATCCTAGCCCAGCGTCGGAACAATAGATGATATCTTTGTTTTTAAACATTTTTAACATCTTCTCTTCAGCTGGAACGGCACATAATGATTCGTTATCGCTACCTGAATTGATACACATACTTAGAGGGATACCATCACCATCCATGAATAATCCCATCTGTACGATTGGATTTGGTCTGTGTTCTTTAGAAACTCCATATTTCAATAATCCTTTGGTGAGCTCGTCAGTAACTTCATCATAGACATCTTCATCCTCTTCTTCTTTTTCAAAATAGAAGTTTGTACAGTCAAAATAACAGACACTCGTATTTCTTTTGATGATGTTATTACTTGAATCAAATAAATAGGCAAGATATTCATCATAATTGTCTTCAAGAATATCCATGTATTTAAGAATAGATTGATAAGGAAAATCAAAATCACCGTAGAGTGTAGAAAGCTTTGAATGAGAATAGAGCTTACTGCCAGGATCAAGAATGCGTTGTACAGAAAGAGCCATGTTGATCTGGTTAGGATCGAAGGTGATTTTTTTATCCTCACAAACTTTATCAAAGAAAGAAGATAAATTTAATTCAGAATAAATCTGTTTCAGCTCAAAATAACCAATGTTCTTAGTAAGAGATTTAGAAGAGATATCACCTTTATTGATAACTTTCTCATCGAGATTGATTGTGAGGTTGAGATCTACTTTTTCTTCTTTGATTTTTTTATTATATTCAGCTACTTGTTGCTTGGCATATTCAAGAGGATCAGACGTAATAGCTAGTAGTTCAGAGTGTTTGCCAATACGAACAACGTTTTTAGTAGTAACTTTCTTACCGTTACGTATACCAACTTGTATGAAATAAGTAGGGTCTTTAGATTTGCGGTCATAGTTAAGTTTCATAAGAAAAGGCTCCTTTGGTAATATTATAACATAAAATACCACACCGTACAACATACATACAACAAATTTTTTTAGAAATTTGACATAAAAAAAGTGGCCATTAAGCCATTTTCGAGAGTTTTCATTGTTTTGAAGTGTTAAAGT
>CAVLCI010000059.1:0-12046 GCA_963661415.1 Bifidobacteriaceae bacterium
GTTACTTCAATTCCACTCACAAATAACTTCCATCTGTTTTCTGTAATGAATGTACCTTTGAAGTACTCTTTGATCGTATCAATGAAAGAACGATTACGAACATTGTCTTTTAGAGATACAACAACGATTTTTTCATTGTGATAAATCTCAGTAAAATCTACTTGTTGTGCACGCTCTTCAGTAGGTGTAATACTTATAGCGACATCCGATTTTCCACTTACAACGGAAGTAATCGTTGCGGAAAAGTCCATTTGTTGAAATTCGACTCGCATACCTAACATATATGCAATTCTTTCAATTAATTCTATATCGTGACCTGCTGGTTCATTATGATAAATAAACGCAAATGGTTCAGTTGTACAACTTACTGCAACTTTTAGTACAGGTGCATCTTCATCTTCTATGATAGGAACATCTTCCATCGTATAGTTGTTTTCAGTGACCCATTTTGTTTGAAGACTTTGTAATGTTCCATCTTCAGATAAAGATTGAATACATTGATTGATTTGGTTTGTTAAATCTGTATTTTCTTTACTTAACGCAAAAGCATTTCCCATGACATATAAAGCTGTATCACAATATTCAAACGCATAATGATTTGCCTTAGAAGAAAGAATGGCTTGTGATTCTGAACATAATCCATAATCCGCTTTATTAGCGAATATTGCAGCTAAGATATCACTGTTACTAGAAAATGGATGAATCGTAGCTTCAGGATAATCTTCAGGAATTAATTGTTCATCTACACCACCTGTTAAGACAGCGATATCTGCGTGATTTAGTTTTTCATCTAATTCTTCTTGTGTTAAAGAATAGGAAAGAGTAGTATCGGTTGTGCTTTCACTTTTTTCACTTGTACAAGCAGATATTGGCAATATTAAAAATAGACATAATAAAACTAGTATTTTCTTCATGTTTTTTCCTTTTGTTAAGAAATATTTTAACATTCTATATTTCTATCGTCATCTTTAATTGCTAGATAAAAAATATGGAATTATCAAAAAAACAAAGAAAGAGGTTTATCTCTTTCCAAATACACAGTTTTTTATTTCATTGGACCATTCTAATGGATAACAGAAGAAAAACGTTTCATGATTCATATCTTGTTCTCTGATATCAGGATCTTGAAAGAATGTTAGATAACGTTTTCGATATTGTTCTCCCATCTTTAAAGCATAAAATATATGAATTGTTGTTTCATCTTGGTGAATATGATGATCTAACTTTGTGACAAGATCAGAATAATATTGATGATAGATACTCTTCTTTGTGACTGTAGTTCTTAATGAAGGAACCATGAATGTTTGAAGGAATGCTTGCATTTGTTTATAACGTTCAGGATCAGAATCTTTTATTTTCTCTAATTTTTTGGTGAAGAAACTAGGAATCTTTCCTGTATGAATCAAAGAATATAGGAAAGGTGTCATAATATGACCTTTGATGAATGCAGGGATTGGACTGGCTTCATCCATATCTGAACTTCCAAGGATTCCGTGATCGATTTGAATTTGATTTCTTTGAATCAAATACGCAACAAAAGATCCACCTAAAGAACATCCATACGCACAAGCAATATGACCGTTGAATGTTTCTTTGATGTATTTTTCTATTTTTTCTGTTTCATCATTCATAGAAAGATATTCACTTTGTTCATTCTCATCAAATCCATCATAAGAAACTACAACAACAAAGAAGGAATCCACGAGATAAGGAATCACATGATCAAATAAAGTGTAGTGGCAACAAGTGCCTGGTAATAATAAAATGACAGGTTTTGATGCATCTCCATGTGTATAGAATTTCATAACTCCTCCAATTAGTTTTAACTAACTCAAGTATATCACGATTAGAAATAAAAGGATAAAAGTATTGTGTTATAAAGAAAAATGAATATGATAAATCTAGAGTGAATGAGATATGAATAAATTGAAAATTGAAACAATTTATAAAAACGAATTAGACATGGAATGTTTTGCGAGGATGTTAGAATCACCAACGCAATGCTATAAATTTTACTGGTTGGATGCAATCATGCAATTGATGCAACATAAAGATGAAATGACATTTCAGGAGATTATCTATCAAATGTTTTGGGATGCGTGGTATTCTGTTACAGAATATCATTTATATTTAGGTCCACAAATACAAGGAAAAGCAGAAAATTATATTGAGCACGCGATTCATGTGATAGAAAAAGATTCTAGTATTCAATTGCCGATACAAAAAGAACAATTCTTTTTATTGTTAGAAAAGAATTATCATCAAATTAAATCGGATGTAGATGGAATCATTCAAAATGTACCTTATCGTTTATTATCTTCTTTTTTAATGGATATTGGTGGAAATGATCCACTTTGGAATCAAAAGAAAAGATGTATTGCGTATTTAGAAAAATTAAATGAAACAGTTTGTTTGCCATATATTATCATTGATGGACGTGGTGCAAATAAAAAGATTCTCATTCACAAATATTGGAAAGAAGTTTTTTTAGACAATTATACGTTAATTAGAGATTGGATCAAACTAAAAAAGATTCGATATCTTCAAGATCGTAATCCAGGTGTACCAGGTATTATTTATAAATTAGATGCAGAACAAGAGAAGTTTCGTAAATTAGAAGCAGTTAGAGAATTATGGACTTCTTATGCAGAGATTCAACAAAAACCATTAATTGATATGTATGATGGAAAAGAAATCATAGAAAAACAATTATCGATTGATCACTTCATTCCTTGGTCTTATGTTACTAATGATGAATTATGGAATTTAGTTCCTATGGATCGTAATCATAATTCAAGTAAAGGGAATCAATTGCCGATGTGGAATCAATTCTTTCCAAGTCTTGTAAATGTACAATTTGATCTTACGTATTCAATCTTTTTAAATGAACAATTAAGAAAACAATTTGAAAAATGTAAGAATCAAAATTTATATGCAAGTTGGGCATTGAATGAATTATATTGTGAGGATATCACAAAAGAACACTTCTCCAATGTATTAGATCATTATATGAAGCCAATCTATGAATCTGCATTGTTACAAGGCTATAAAATTTGGAACGAAAATTAAGAGAAAGAACAACAGAAAATGTTATACTCAATATGATGAATCATAAAATAACGAAATATTTATTGATTGGTACGATGTTATGTAATTATGCATGTACTAATTCTGAAAGTAAAAATATCAAAGATGGAACATTTGTTGGCAGTGCTATTGGATTCTATGGGAATATGCAAGTATCTGTTACTTTTGAAGGTGGAAATATCGTAGATATGTCTGTAATAGCGGATTCAACTACAGATGTTCTAACAACTGCTGCAATCAAAACTGTCACAAATAATATTCAAAAAGAACAATCTATCAATGTCGATGTACAAACAGGTGCTACGACAACTTCTGATGCAGTCATAGAATCAGTTAAAGATGCTATCCAACAAGCACATGGTGATGTGAATGAATGGAATGAAGACGCAACAGGAAAACATCTTTCTAAAGAAATAGATAAAAGTGCTGATGTTGTGATTATAGGTGGTGGTTTAAGTGGTATGACAACCGCATTACGTCTCCAACAACTTGGTGTACAATGCATTCTTGTAGAAAAAAGTGATTCTTTAGGTGGTATTACGCGTTATGGTGGTAATTATACACAATTGTATGAAGAAGTTGATGTAGATGCTGAAGAAGATGAATTAACAGAATTTGAAAAAACGATTCAATGGCAGAAAAAGGATTTGGGTATCGTTTTCTCAAAAGAGTTTGTTTTTGGTACAAGTAATATTACTGAATACGCAACAGAAAATGGAAATGTTGGTGAATTATTAGCGACAGAAACAGAAGTATCTGGTGCAGAAATTTTAACAGAAACATGTGCGTATGCATTAGAAAGTGATGCATCTGGTATTACTGCGATGAATACAAATGGCGAAATCTATCATATTCAATCAGATTATATCGTTATCGCAAGTGGTAGCCAGAATCAAACATTATATTCTTATAATACAGGGGATATGAATACATTGTTTGAAGAAGCTGGATATCAAGTTGAAAAACAAGATGATACGTTAGAAACAAAGATTGCATTACAAATAGATGAGAATACATTTGTTGATACATATTATGCAAGTAAAAGTGTAATGAATCATGGATTGATATTAGTGGATTCTGAAGGAAATCGTATTGTAAATGAAGAAAGTAGTAGAACAAATATAAATGATTCTATAACAACATCTAGTTATTGGATCATGAATGTTTCTACCTATAAAAAGTGGCTTCAAAAATTAAAAGAGAGTTCCTATTTGAGTGATGAATCATTTGAAGAACTAGTAGATGTTACAAGTGGTTCCAATCTAGAAGAACTTCTTTCTAATACAGAAGTATCATTTGAACATTTAGAAGAAACAATTGATACATATAATACATCTGTTGAAAATGAACTAGAAGATGCGTTTGGAAGATTAGACAAGGGTTATTTAGATGTTAAAAATGAACTAGTTTGTGTGAAATTGTCCAACGCTACATATGATACAAAT
This sequence comes from Bifidobacteriaceae bacterium, assembly GCA_963661415.1. Lineage (GTDB taxonomy): Bacteria > Bacillota_I > Bacilli_A > Erysipelotrichales > Erysipelotrichaceae > Bulleidia. Next base: position 4,533 of record CAVLCI010000059.1, read on the forward strand.
GGTGGCATTGTCATTGATGAAAATCAAAATGTAATCAAAAAAGATATAAATGAAAGTATCTCCAATATTTTTGTTGTGGGAAGTGCAGCAAATGTATTGAAAAGTGAAGAAGGTTCAGGAAATACATGGGCATTTGTTTCTGGTAAGATCGTTGCAGATCAAATAGGGGCAATGTATGAGTAAAGTATTGATTACTGGTGCGACACAAGGTATTGGTTATGCGTTTGCGGATTACTATGCATCCATTGGAGATGAATTGTTTCTTGTAGCGAGAAATCAAATCAATCTCATGGATGTAAAGATAGAATTAGAGAATCAATATCATACACGCATTCATATTTATGCATGTGATTTATCTCAATTAGGTGCTAGCCAACAACTTTATGATCTAATCGATACAGAAATAGATATTGTTATTAATAATGCAGGTGTTGGTTACACACAACAAGCAGATAAAATCGACATTGATAAAGAAGAAAAGATGGTTGTTTTAAATGATATCGCAATGATGTCTTTAACAAAATTGTTTATCAAAGATATGAAAACAAGAGAACAAGGAACGATCATTAATATTTCTTCTACAGGGTCTTTTCAACCCGGACCTTATATTGCGGGATATTACGCATCAAAATCATTTGTGACTTCTTATACAAGAGCCTTACATGAAGAATATAAACAATTTGGTATTAGCGTTTATTGTGTTTGTCCAGGTCCAGTGGATACGGATTTCTATACGAATAGTGGATTGAATGCACCTAAAAGTGCAATGCGAGCAGACCGAGTTGTAAAGTACACAATTCATCATATGAAGAATCAATGTATGATCATTCCAGGATTTTTAAATCGCATTGTTCGATTTGTTCCTGAAAAAATACGTATTTCTTTTATTCAAAAATCAAAACAAGCAGCATTACGAAGAAGAAAGAAATAAAAACATTTATAAATCTCCTATTCTTTTGACGTAGGAGTTTTTATATACAAAAAAGGAGTCAATGACTCCGTTATATTAATGTAAGAAAGATGAAAACCACAAAGATAATTTATCATATAGATGTGTTTCTGCTTTGATTTTTACCATGATTTTTTTAGTATAAACAACTTGATCTTGTACAGTAATTGTAAGATCACCTTCAATGTTTTGCCAACTTAAAGATGAAGAAACACTTGTTGGAAGTGTACATGTAATTGTAGATTCAACATCATTTGGGAGATCTAAGTTACAATCTTCTGGTGCTTTAATAGAAAGTGTTTCTGTTTTGGCGTGAGGATGTGTTACTTCAATGGTTGTAATGATATTATCTTTTGTTAATAAAGCTTGTTTATTCCAAGATTGTAATTGTTCCAAAATGGAATTTGTATCTGCGACATGAGGACTGTTATATGCATAAGCATCTGAATTACAAACAATCGTTATCAAATGCATATCATTGATATCTTCCCATGAAGCTAAACAATGTCCAGCAGGATAAGTGAAACCAGTTTTTCCACCAATCAATCCAGGGATTGCGTAGTTGTTGAGTTCTGCTGATTTAAACAAAGTATTTGTGAATGTGATTCCATTGATTTCAGAAGCTAATGAAGAAGTCGTATAACTATGTGTTGAAAAGATTGTTTGAAATGTTTCGCTTTGTAAACAATATTGTAATAACTTAGATAAGTCTCTTGCGGTAGAATAATGATTTTCATCATGAAGACCAGTAGTATTTACGAAATGTGTATTTGTCATACCAATTTGTTGTGCTTTTTCATTCATAAGTTCTACATAAGCTTCAATACTGCCAGAAATCGTATACGCTGCAGCGTTTGTAGCGTCAGCTCCAGATGGCAAAGCGATACCATATAAAACATCTTGTACCGTAGGTGTATCTCCTACTTGAAATCCGGCTAAAGAAGCATCTTGTTCTTTTAATCCCGCAACCATATCTTCTGTAATCGTAATTGTTTGATTGAAATCTGTTAGATTTTCAATTGCGATAATTGCGGTCATCATTTTTGTTAGTGAAGCAGGATATAGTTTTGTATCTGCATCTTTTTCACATAATACTTGATTCGTATCTCGATCAATGACGATTGCATAAGTTGCGTTAATGGAATCGAGTATCGTTGTATCTAGGGCTTGGATTGGTTGAATTGAAATGATCATTAAGAATACGATCATCACAAAAGATAATATTTTTTTAAACATAAGAAATATGATAAATGAAAATGATGAATAATTCTATAGAGGAATCATTAAGAATACTACAGTTATTAATGCGTTATATAATGAAACTGTTTTCCGTGCATAAATAAGCCAAAATTGTTGATTTATATAGAAAGCATAGTAGAATGAATGAAGTGAAAAAAGGAGAAATGAACACAAAATGGTAACAAAGAAAACATTAGCTGAAGATTTAGCTACAGAATTTGGTTGGACAAAGAAAGACGCTACAGAAGCAGTTGCTTATGTATTTGATACAATCGCAAACGCAGTAGCTGAAGGTGAAGAAGTTTCACTCAATGGTTTTGGAAAGTTTGAAAGAGTTGAAAAGAAGGAAAGAACAGGTCTTAATCCATCAACTGGTGAAAAGATCACAATCAAGGCTTCTAAGGCTCCAAAGTTCAAAGCCGCAAAAGCTTTTAAAGATATTGTGAATAAATAAGAATGAAAAGCAGAAGCAGTGCTTCTGTTTTTGTTTACGAATTTTTTACTTCAAATATAGTATTGTTTTTCTTTCTTTCGTTAGACTTTCTTTGAATCAAAAAAATATGATTTAGGAGAAAGAAACATGAAGAAAGATAAAGAATCAAAACAAGATAACGACATCAGTATGAATCTTGCCTTAGGGTTGAGCATAGGAACATTGCTTGGAGTCGCAATCGATAACATTGGAGTTGGAATGTTAATGGGTGTTGCGGTAGGATTGTGTTTTCATCCTGCTATTGGTACGTTAAAGAAAAATTCTAAATCATTTGAACATAAAAATTCTTTTTATGGTTTTATTTGGATCATTTTTGGAATTGCGAGTGGGATGATGTCTAAAAATACAGGTGGATCAGAAGTACAGGATTTTCTTTCTGGCTTGTTGATGGTTTTATCTGTTGTAGAAATTTTGGTAGGTATTTGGATGATTGGAAAGCAATTCTTTCATAAATCATAAACAAAAAAAGTGGTTTCCCACTTTTTGTTATGTTATTCTGCGATGAATACACGTTTCATGACTACTTTTGTTAATGGAGCGTCACGGAAATTTGTTCTTTCATTTGCGATTTGATCAACAACATCCATGCCTTCTACAACTTTACCAAATGCAGCGTATTGACCATCTAAATGTGGTGCATCTGCGTGCATGATAAAGAATTGAGAGGAAGCAGAGTTAGGATCCATTGCACGTGCCATAGAAATCACACCACGTGTATGTTTTAAAGGATTGTTTACACCATTACTAGCGAATTCACCTTTAATGTTTTCTTTGGAACCACCTGTTCCATTTCCTTTAGGATCACCACCTTGGATCATGAATCCAGGGATGATTCTATGGAATGTCAATCCATCATAGAATCCTTCTTTTACTAATTTTTCAAAGTTTGCCACTGTAATAGGGGCAGCAGTTGGATCAAGTTCAATCTTGATTTGTGAACCATTGTCCATTTCAATAATAACCATTTTTAAATCTCCTTATTTTAAATGCCAGATATCTCTGTTGTAATCTCTAATTGTTCTATCGGATGAGAAGAAACCAGCTTTTGCGATATTAACAAGTGCCTTTCTCTTCCACCAATCACGATTTTCATAATCTTGAAGTACTCTTTCTTTTGTTGCACAGTAATCTTCAAGGTCTAATAAAGTCATAAACCAGTCTTTATTGATTAAGTTATCTTGTAGATCTTTTAACATCTTTTCATCGCCAAGTTTTACAAGTTCTTTGTTTGTGATGAAATCAACTGCTTCTTTGATCAATGCGGAATTGTTGTAGTAATCAGATGCATGATATCCAGAAGTGTTGTATAGATTGATAACTTCATTGGAGGATTTACCAAATGTATAGATGTTTTCATCTCCAACTAGATCTTTGATTTCTACATTTGCGCCATCTAATGTTCCAAGTGTCAATGCACCATTCAACATGAATTTCATGTTTCCTGTTCCAGATGCTTCTTTAGAAGCTAATGAAATTTGTTCTGAAATATCTGCCGCTGGAATTGCGATTTCTGCTTTAGAAATATTATAGTTTTCAATCATAACGACTTTGAGATATTGGTTAACATCCTTATCGTGATTGATCAAGTCTTGTAAACAAAGAATTAAATGAATTACACACTTTGCTTGATAGTAAGCAGGTGCAGCTTTTCCACCAAATACAACAGTTACAGGACGTGCAGGTCTTTCTCCGTTTTTAATAGATAGATATTTATGAATTAACCATAAAGCATTCATTTGTTGACGCTTATATTCATGCATTCTCTTGATTTGAATATCAACAATAGAGTTTGGATCAACATCGATCTTTTGTGTTTTCTTGATCATGTTAGCGAAACGTACTTTGTTGTTGTATTTGATTTCATCAGCTTTTGTTAAGAAAGCTTCATCATCATAATGTTGTAATAATAATTCTAGTTTGGATTCATCTGTTCTCCATTCACTTCCAATTGTTTCATCTAATAATTTAGAAAGTTCTGGATTGCAATGCATGATCCATCTGCGGAATGTAATACCATTTGTCTTATTATTGAATTTATCAGGATAAATATCATAGAAAGGCTTTAATTCTTGATTCTTTAAGATTTCTGTATGTAATGCAGCTACACCATTGATGGAATGACCGAAATGCATATCCATCTTTGCCATGTGTACACGATTATCATCATCCATGATATTTAATTCCTTGTTACCATGGAAAGCTGTATTGACTACATAATCTAATCCTTCAATGATTGGCATTAATTGAGGAACAACTTCTAACATATAATCTTGAGGCCATTTTTCTAATGCTTCAGCTAAAATTGTATGGTTTGTATATGCACAAGTATTAGAAACGATATTTGCGGCAGTCTTCATAGGAATGCCTTCTAGAATCAATAAACGAATCAATTCAGGAATGACCATAGAAGGATGTGTATCATTAATTTGAATTGCGACATGTTTATCAAGATCTAAAAGACTATGACCTTTTTGTTTTTCTTCCATAAGAATCAATTGTGCAGCATTAGATACCATGAAATATTGTTGATAGATTCTTAGTTTTCTTCCATCATCATCACTATCATCAGGATATAAGAATAATGTTAGATTCTTATCGATTTTTGTTTTATCAAAATTGATAGAATCTGTAATGATAGATGGATCAACTGTATCTAAATCAAATAAATGCAATGTATTTTTATTTCCGTGATATCCAATGATATCTAGATCATACATATGAGATTGATATGTTTTACCAGCTAATTCAACAGGGAAAGATACTTTTGTATCTCTTAACATATTCTTTCCTTTTAACCATTCATCAGGAATTTCATATTGTTTATTATCTTTGAATTGTTGTTTGAATAAACCAAAATGATAATTTAAACCAACACCATCACCACAATAATCTAATGTCGCAATAGAATCTAAGAAACATGCGGCAAGTCTACCAAGACCACCATTTCCTAAAGAAGGTTCCTTTTCCATTTCTTCTACTTCTTCAATGGATTTACCGTTTGCCTTTAAAAGATCACATACTTCATCATAGATACCTAGATTGATGAGATTCTTTCCTAATTGTTTGCCAATCAAGAATTCAGCAGAAATGTAATACAGTTTTTTGTCACCTTGAACATAAGGAAGCTTTTCTGCTTTGTCTTTAACGAGCTCATTGAGTGCGTTAAAGATTTGAAGATTTGTTGCTTGTTTAACGTCTTTCTTTAAAATAGTCGTCAATTCATTTTCGAGTTTCATTTCTTCTCCTTTTCGAGGCTTTTGCCTATACCCTTATAAAAAAACAACATTAAAAGTATATCACAACACATATGAGTTTTTCAGAATTGGAAAAGAAGAAAGTTAAAGGTATACTAAAAATAGTTAAGAGGATTTAGAAATTATGAGAAAAGCTGGACTATTAATGCCTGTTTCAGCACTTCCATCAAGACATGGATGTGGATCATTTGGAAAAGAGGCAAAAGAATTTATTGATTTGGCAGAAAAGTCAGATATGCATATATGGCAGATTTTACCATTGAATCCAGTTGGAGATGATAATTCACCTTATGCATGTTATTCGTCGTATGCATTAGATGATATTTTTATCTCTTTGGATCGATTATATGAAAAAGGATTGATTGAAAAAGTACCTTCATTTCATAAAAGAAAGAAAAGAGTTGATTTTAAAAGCGTTCGTCAATTTAGAGAACCTTATTTGAGAAAAGCCTATCAAAATTTCAAACCCGATCAGAATTATGCGGTATTTGCGTATCAAGAATGGGCAAAGAATTATGCAATCTATCGTGCATTAAAAAAGCACAATCAAAATAAACCGTGGATGGATTGGCAAGATTCTATGAAATGGCAACCAGAAAAACAAGATTTAGATTTAAAAGCATATCAAGATGAAATCTTATATCAATTGTTTCTACAATATGAAGCTTATCTACAATGGAAAGATATCAAACAATATGCGAATGACCATGACATAGAAATCATGGGTGATATTCCATTTTATGTAGGATTAGATTCTTCTGATGTGTGGAGTTCCAAGAAAAATTTCTTATTAGATGAAGATGGTAGACCAAGTTTTATTGCGGGTGTACCGCCAGATTATTTTAGTGCGACTGGGCAAAGATGGGGCAATCCAATCTATGATTGGGATTATATGCAGAAAAATGATTTTTCTTTTTGGATGGAAAGACTTTCTTATACGCAGAAACTATTTGATATTGTACGTGTGGATCATTTCCGTGCGTTTGATACGTATTGGAAAATCAAAGCGGATTGTCCTACCGCAATTGATGGTGAATGGATAGAAGCTCCAGGATATGCATTATTTGATTTGTTGAAAGAAAAAAATCCAGAATTAGAAATTGTTGCGGAAGATCTAGGACTTTTAAGACCAGAAGTGTATACATTACGAGATCATTATGATTTAAGAGGTATGCGTATCATTCAATTTTCATGGAATTCAGAAGGTATGGATCAAGATAAAGAACATTTGGTCATTTATACAGGAACACATGATAATATTCCAATCAATGTTTGGTATCATTCTTTTGGAAATCACGATCGAAGAAAGATGCGTTCTTGTTTGAAGAGAATGGGATATTGTGAAAATAGCTTTGTGAAGAATGTGATTCAATATTCTTTAGATTCAAATGCAGATATCGCTATCATTCCATTTGCGGATTATTTACATGGTGATAAAGAAACAAGAATCAATTGTCCTGGTACGGTATCTCAAAAGAATTGGACTTGGAGAATTCAAGATTTTTCTGAATGGAAAAGAAATATTTTTGAAATTAAAGAAATGATTTTGAAAGCAAATCGTTAAAAGAACCGAAAGGTT